>JBDTUL010000717.1:0-3310 GCA_040007735.1 Gammaproteobacteria bacterium
GCTTCCGCCGACAGGAGCTCGCCTGTCAGACGATCGAGCACGTAGAAGAATCCGTTCTTCGGCGCCTGCAAGATGACCTTGCGTGTGCGGCCGCCGATTTTCAGCTCCGCGAGCGTCATCTGCTGGACAGCGGTGTAGTCCCACTGGTCGCCCGGCGTCTCCTGGTAATACCACGCGAGCTCACCCGTCTCGACGTGAAGCGCGACGATCGACGAAAGATAGAGGTTGTCACCGCCGCCCGGGCTGCGCAGTTTGCGATCCCACGCCGAGCCGTTGCCGGTGCCGACGTACAGCAGCTTCGCCTCCGGGTCATAAGCGAAGGCATCCCAGGCCGTGCCGCCACCGCCGCCGTTTTTCCACCACTCGCCGGTCCAGGTGGTAGCGGCCTTGCGCAGGGTTTCGTTTTCGAAGCCTTTCGCCGGGTCGCCAGGGACTGTGTAGAAGCGCCAGGCGAGCTTGCCGGTCTCTGCGTCGTAGGCCGAAACGAACCCGCGCACACCGAGCTCCGCGCCACCGTTGCCGATGATGACCTTGCCGTCCACCACGCGCGGTGCGCCTGTAATGGTGTAGGGCTCATTCACGGGTGTGGTCTGCACCTCCCAGCGTAGTACGCCTGTAGCGGCGTCGAGGGCGGCGAGCCGGCCATCAATGACCCCGACATAGACTTTGTTCTTGTACAGCGCGACGCCGCGGTTCACCACATCGCAGCAGGCGCGATAACCGCGGATGCGATCCGCTTTCGCATCCCAGCGCCACAACTCATGCCCGGTGCGCGCATCGAGCGCGAAGACGTTGCTCCAATCCGCGGTGGCATAGAGCACGCCATTGGCCACGAGCGGGGTTGCCTCCAGGCCTCGAAGAGACTGGGTATCGTAGGACCACGCAAGGCCGAGGCGACTGATATTGCCGCTGTCGATCTGCCGCAGTGAA
The DNA here is from genome assembly GCA_040007735.1 of Gammaproteobacteria bacterium. GTDB lineage: Bacteria > Pseudomonadota > Gammaproteobacteria > Steroidobacterales > Steroidobacteraceae > JADGHX01. Next base: position 931 of record JBDTUL010000717.1, read on the forward strand.
CTGAAGCGCGTCTCGGCGTAGTCGCGGCCTATTGTGAGCCACTCGTTGGGTGAGCTGGCCGCACTCCGCAAAGCCGCGTCATCGACTTGCGGGGTCTTCGGCTGCGCCGCAGAGACCGACACCAGCAGCGCAGTCATCATCGCCGCGGCGGCCGCGAACTTTTTTCGAGTCATCACCAGGCGCCCCCCAGGATCGACAAGCGGGATCTCAGCCGACCGTGCCGCTCCAGATGAGCTTCATGCCGACCACCAGAAGCAAAAGATACATGGCCGTATAGAAGGACGGGCCGGAGACTCGCCGTATCAACCACGCACCGGCTATTGTGGACGCAACAGCGACGGGGAACAGCGCCACAGACGTGGCCAGATTCGGGCGTGTAAGCTGCCCCAGCGCGAAGTACGCCGGAACTTTCAGCCAGTTCATCGCTGCAAAGAACAGTGCCGACGTGCCGATGAACACGTCGCGTTCAAGACGTTTGGGCAGCATGTAGAGCTGGAACGGCACGCCTCCTGCGTGGGCGATCTGACTCGTAAAGCCGCAGACACTCCCCCAGAGCACTCCGGCGACATCCGACGATTTACGTGCAGGCACGATGATGCCGTGGAATTGAACCCACAGTTGCCGCACGCTGAATACGACGGCGACGATCCCGATAGCCAACTCTACTTGCGCAGGCGAAACGCGCGCCGCGAACAGATAACCTGCAAGGATGCCGACGCTTGCGCTGGGCAGCAGTACCGTAAGACTGCGGCCATCCCAGGCGCGGCGAAATACCCAGACGCTGACAACGTCCTGAACGATCAGTATCGGCAGCGTGATAGAGGCGGCCTCGATCGGCGAGGCCACGAGAGTCATCAGGGGCACGGCGAGCACACCGAGGCCGGAAAAACCACCCTTGGCGAGCCCGAGCAGAATGACGGCGGGAACCGCGACAGCGTAAAAAACAGGATCGGTGATCATTCGTCGCGTATCGAGTCAGGTGTCGCCGGGCTCCGGCACCGCGAGGATGCCCTGTCGTAACGCCAGCCGCACAACTCGATATCGGAACCGACGCGAAAGCTTGCTCTTGCCTGGATCCGAGACCTAAGTCTTTGATTCGTGTCGAGTAACCTTACACGGATCGAGCCCTCTGAGTCTCTCGGCAGCATCGGAACAAGCACTTAGGAAGTTGGCCCGGGCATTGCAAGGTGTATTGGCACAGCGGGCACACAGGGCCCGCGCAATCACCAAACGACGGGACAGGGAACGGAATCATGGACGTGAAAAACTTCGCAGGGATGCTGATAGCCCTCGTGCTGACTGTTGGACTCATCGCGACCGGATCACCCGGCACGCTGGCACTGCTGGACGTTGGCTTGATCGGCCTTCTCTATGTTCTTCGTCAGCGCCGGTCCGGCGCGAGTGTCAACGCCCGGCTCACAATCGCGGCCAGCCGCCATCGAACCCGAGCACCTGGCCGCTAGAGCTGAACCGCTGATCGATGCTATCGAGATCGTCGAGCAGTAGACGCTGCCCAGGACATGAGGAGGCGCACACCCGGAAGCGGTGAACGCGCCAGAGGACAAGGATGAAACTACGAACACGCGCCGGACTGGCCGCCTTGATGCTGGGTGCGTCGACGGCGGCCCCGGCGGGGACGAACACCTGGACACAAGTCGGCCCGCAGGGCGGTGACGTCCTTAAAGTCATCTACAACCGCGACACCCCCACCACGGTTTACCTGATGGCAGAAGGCGGTTTCTTCCGCTCGCTCGACTCGGGCGACACGTGGCACCTGTTCAAGGACGACTTCCTGAACGCTCAGTCGGACATGGATGTCGATCCGAGCGACCCGAATCGCCTTTACATCGTCTCGGGCAGCCAGCAGACCCTGCAGGTCAGTACGGATGCGGGCGCGACATTCAGCCCCATCACGTCGTTCCCGAATGTCGGGAACATCTGGCAGCTCGAAGTGAGCACGGATGGCCAGACGCTCTATGCAGCCAGCGCCTCGAGAGTGTTTCGAAGTGACGATCGCGGCGGTACCTGGCAGGAGCGTACGGCGGTCGGGGCAAGCCCCGGGCTCGTCAATCGATTGCTCGTCGATCCCACGGACAAGAACACGGTCTACGCGGTGGCGACCGCGAGCTCCAGCACGAACGCATTGTTTGTCACGCACGATGGCGCTGCTTCCTGGACCCAGCTGGCAGGAGCCACTGCGGCGGCATACATCTTCGATATCGCAATCAGTGCTGCGAATCCTGCACGTATCTGGGTCGCAGGCGCGCAGGGAGTCTACGTCAGCACAGATTCCGGCCAGAATTTCCTATTGAAGCTGGTTCCAGCCTCAAGCGGTGCGGCGCATGCCCTGGGCGGGTTGATCGCGTTTCGACATTACGCG
>JBDTUL010000718.1:0-3299 GCA_040007735.1 Gammaproteobacteria bacterium
AGGGCTCTTCATTGCAGCTGCAAACAGGCGCCCTCAAACGCCCGGCGGCTGGGAAATCCCTCACCAGTGACAATAGCTTCTTACTTACAAACAAAACTCTCCGCTAACTTGGGATCGCCCTTCCCATCATATCGAGGCAACGCCGGATACAGACACAGCGGCCTCGAAAACGCCCCATCCGCACGGGTAGCCAGAAGCTGCTTCGGAGCCTCACCCTTCTCGACCCACTGATCAAGCGCAGCAACCGTGTCGAACTGATCCGCACCCGGGCCACCGCGACAGTGATAGACACCCGGCGCGAGGAACAACCGGGCGCTTGAATCCAACGACTTCACCTTGGGCCCGGTGGTCTTCTGAACGTCGTGGAAATAGTCGAGCGTCGCGAGCGGGCTCGGCCCCGGGTCGTCGAACCCATGCCATAAAAGCAGCTTGCCGCCCGCGTTGACGAACGCGCTGATATCCGGATTCGCCGCCTCGTATTCCTTTGCGAAGGCACTGCTACGAATAGTCCAGTAATCGCGGTCCGGATTGAACGCCGCGAGATCGAAGTCCGGATCCTTGAAGATGAGTGCGCGTAACCCGCCCAGCCCCGCACCCGCCGTTCCGTTGGCATAGCTTGCGCTACTGGGCGGCGCACCCGTGGAGATGAAACGCGACCAACCCACTTCACTCCCCCGAGTGAGTGCATAGGAAACAGGCACTCCCTGAGACGTTCTCACGCCCGTGTAGAGCGACCGCACGGCCGCGACCTGGCTCCTCGAGAGGCAGTCGGTGCCTGCCGCGCCATCCTTGCATTGGGCCAGCGCGGGATCGAACTTGCACTGACGCGGGTCGGTGACGATGCCATCCTTCAGGCCGTCCGCCGCATCGCACGCAGCGAGCGCGGCATCGTTCAGATATTTCAGATTCGCTTCGGTCAGGTTCGCATCTGCATGCGCGAAGGTTTTGTTGCGGACCAGGCTCATGGTCTGCGTCGTGAGGCTGTAGACCGGCGCACCGGAGACCACACCGTTGTAGTCGTTCGGGAAGCGTTGGACTTCCATCAAACCCTGGCGCCCGCCGGTCGAGCAACCCTGGAAATAGGCGCGGGATTGCGGACGGCCATAGTACTTCGCGACCACCGCTTTACCGACATCGGTCATCACGTGCACGGCGCGGTAACTGAAATCCGTCACGGCATCGGGGCTCGAGGCCCAGGAGGTATCCCAAACATTGTCGACGTCGTGACCGCCGTTGGTCTGGGCGGTGGCATAGCCTGAAACGAGCCCGGGTGTAGCGACCGCAAGTGTTGTGTTGCCTGCCCAGCCGCCGCCACCGAGGCCCAGCATCTTGCCGTTCCAGGAATCGGGCAGGCGGTACACCACGCCGATTTTCGAGCCCGGCACCGGTGTGACGGAGCCCGTTACCTCGCAATAGGCGGGGAGGCTTTTCGACAGGTCGGCGGGAATCGACCTGGCTGACGTGATGGAGGTGTGGCTGAACAGGCCTGCCGTCGTCAGCGACTCGCACGCCGCGCGCTCCGCCGCCATGCCGATCGATGGAACGGCCATTCCGGCGAACAGGACCCACGAGACCATCGAACGCGTAGTCAACATTTGCGGGAACCCCCTCAGAACTCGACGACCAGCATAGCCCTCAGTCGCCGGCGAACAAATCAAGCAGGTTTGAACTGTCTTGAGCTTACCGGTGTTCACCTCGAGCCGTTCGACGACATGCCGTCCTCACCACGCCTCGAACCGCATCGTCCTTATTTTGCGTCGTGGAAGATGACGCCGAGCGTGTGGCGATGGCCCGTGCGCACTCGGCTGACGCCATGTCGAAGATTCACGCGATACGTGCCGCGCGTGCCCTGCACGGGGCGGTGGTTGACTGCAAAGACCACTCCATCACCCCGGCGAAGCGGCACGACCTCGGCGCGCGTCTGCATGCGGGGGCGTTGTTCGGTGATGACGAATTCGCCGCCTGTGAATTCGCTCTCCGGTTGAGAAAGGAGAACGGCTACTTGCAGTGGAAAGACGTGCTCTCCGTAAAGGTCTTGATGCAGGCAGTTGTAGTCACTCGGGCCGTATTCGAGCAGCAGCGGTGTCGGACGGGTTTGGCCTGCTTCGTGACAGCGGGTGAGGAACTCGTCGTGCGACGGGGGGAATTGGCTGGGGATGCGCATCTGCGTGTTCCAGCGGTTGGCGATTGGAGCCAGATGTGGGTAGAGGCCGGTGCGCAGAGTCGCCACGAGGGACGGCAGCGGGTATTCAAAGTATTTGTATTCGCCCCGGCCGAATCCGTGGCGCGCCATGACTACGCGGCTGCGGAAGCAGCTTTCTTTGGCATAGAGCGCGACTAGTTCTTGGCATTCGTGCGCGTCTAGCAGGCTCTCGATGACTGCGGAGCCTTGGGCGTCGAGGTCTGCCGCGAGGCGGCTCCAGTTGAGGGATGTGATTGGCATGCGGGGAATTTACGACCGGGCGAGCGTGGGCGCATTCCGGAAGTTGCTACTTGCAGCTGAAGCGGCCCTCAATCGCCGGGCGGCTCCGAGATTTCTGTTTTTTGTTTTTCTTCTTGAGCCGCCCGGCGATTGAGGGCTCCGGATTCAGGTGGCGGCCACAACTCCAATAGCCTCAGCCGAATCAACCTTAACCGTCGTATCCCGCTCATACGTCCCAATCAAACACCCACTGGCCACCGCGCGTTCACGCAAAGCCGAAAGCACCTCATCTCGCCCCGGTGCGTCGGAAAATGCAGCCCCATCGGCCAGCGCAAAAACCTGAAACGCATACCGGTGCGGCCCGTGCCCCGGGGGCGGGTCGGGCGGCAGCCACGCCTGTTGCAGAAACGAATTCTTGCCAGTCTCGAGGCCGCTGCCGTCGTGCCTGGGGCTCTTGAGTGCGCCCTCTGGTAACTCGTTACGAGTGGCGTCGAGGTCGACGACGATGGCATGCACCAGCGGGCTGGGCGTCGGCGCGTCTGCGTCCTCGACAATCAGCAGGAGCGAGGTTGCGGACTCTGGAACGCCGGACCAGTTCAAAGGTGGCGAAATCGCCTCGCCGTCTGCTGTGTATTGCTCCGGGATGGGCGCGTGGTCGGCGAACGCAAGGCTGCGCACCTCGATTTGAGCCGTGCCGTTGCGGAGGTCGATTTGGTGGAACGCGATTTTCTCGAGGCCCGCGCGTTGGTTGCGGAGGGCGTGGCCGAGGACTGGGGGGAGTTTTTCGAGCATGAAGTGCGACCTCGTAGCCTTGGGGCGAGCGCCGCTCGAGTAAGAGCCCTCAAACGCCGGGCGGCTGGGAGCGCGCCCTTTAAAG
>JBDTUL010000719.1:0-3281 GCA_040007735.1 Gammaproteobacteria bacterium
GACCGTACGCGCGGCAGCTCCAAAGAATCTTGTTTGTGTGCCTGCCGCACGATCGAAGCGGAGATAAGTATCGCGCCTCAAGCAATAAACACTGGAGGAGTTAAGAGGCGTACAGGCTTGCCCTTCAGGATCCACGTTGTCCAGTGGATCATTTCCCGCATAGCCGTAGAGGTTGAGGCCATCGTTATACCCCACCGGATCCGTCTGCAAAAACCGCCCGAGGTTTGGGTCGTAAACTCGCGCCTTGTAGTAATACAGCTGCACCTCGGGGAGCGCCGTCTGGCCGGTATATCGAAACCGCGAACCGCTCCAGGCGGTGGGCTCGCCGAACGGCCCATACGCATAGGGTGTGGCAACGCCTGAAGCGTCGCTCGTCGCAATGATGGAGCCGCGCTCATCGGAATGTAACCACCGCCTGTCCGTGAGGCCGCTGCCCTCGTACCACACCAATAGGTCATCGACGCCGGGGCCGTGTACATACCGGCGCAGCAGCGCGCCCGCGCCATCGTACTCGGCAACCATGCGATCCCCGTCATACAGGAACTGCGTGGTTGAGCCGCCCACGGTTTGACGCAAACGGCCGAGGGGATCGTAGCTCAGCGCGAGACTTGCGCTTCCCGAGACCGACGTCAGCCGGTTCTCGACGTCGTAGGCGAAGCTCCGCTGGCCATCGGACGTCAGATTGCCGTTCAGATCGTTTGTATAGGTCGCGCCGCTGACCGACGTGTACTGATTCAGTCCATTGACCACGTATCCCCGGGTCGGCAGCACCGTCGTCCAGTCAAAAACCGGATTCGAGCTGGTGCGTGTCTGGAGCTGGCTGGCCAGCGTGTAGCCAAAGCCCAGCGCCATGTCCTGAGTCGTACGTGCCGCCGAATGTGTCGGGCGAATACAGGGTTTCCAGTGCGCGATGAATTTCCTCGCGCGTTCCGACCGACCGACTCACTGGGCGCCCCAGCGCGAACTCGAGCGCACGGGGCGCAAATTCGTCCAGGGCGTCCCAACACCCGATCTCGAGCCCCCCACCTGTGCTGCGCAGGGGAACAATCTCGCGCGTGCGCAGGAACTCCACATTGAGTCCGGCGATTTCGACGGGCACCTTCGGGATCAACCGGGCCTCGAGTCGCTGGAGCTGGCAATACCGCGCCAGCCCCGAGCCAACGCCGGCTCCGACAACAACCCGAGCTTGAGCAGGATCGCGCTCAGGCGATCAGAAGTTTCGGTCTGGACTCGGGCAACTCGCTCCGCGACGATTGGCGTGAGGGTATGCGTGGCGACCAGCCACTCGAGAAAGGATGCGCTCGAGCCTGCACCCGTCTTCGTCGATTGTTCTTGTACTGTAGCGTCCATGCCCCGCTCTCTTGGTGCTCCAGTGTGCCGCGAGACGGCGCGGCTGTCACGCTAGTGCCGCTCGATTCCCGGAAGCGCTCAATCGCCGGCCGGCTGAGGTGTGGCGCTACTCGCCTTCCGAGACGTTCCTGGTCGTGTCGTCAGGCGGTGAAGTCAGGGCGGTGATCTCTTCGTTGGTCAGCGGACGGAACTGGCCGCGAGATAAAAGTCTGTCGAGCACCAGCGTGCCGATTCGAATACGAAGCACGCGGCTTATCAGAGCGCCCTGTCTTTCGAACAATTGGCGCACATCCTTACCGCTGCCGCCGCGAGCTATGAAAGTGTACCAGCGGTTGGCCGCTTCGCCGCCGGAGGGGTCGCAGCTTTCCACCTGCAAACGCTCGCCGCGGTCGAGGGTGCCTTCGAGGATCGCCGTCAGTTGCGGCTCCAGAAGCTCGCCACGCACACGAACGCTGAACTCGCTGCTCATGCTGTGCACGGCACGTTGCAGGCGTTCGGCGATCTCGCCGTCCGATGTGACGAGCTCGAGGCCACCATCGATGCGCGGCATCGGGCTGATAGTGATGAAGCGGTTGCCGGCGCGTCGGGGCAGTCGCTCGAGCAACGCCAGATGTTCGGAAGCCTCCTCAGGCGTGCGCAGGTTTTCGCCGGGCGAGCGGTGGCAGAGATAGACCTGCCCGGCCGCAATTTCGTGGCGATGGATGAGTCGTCCATCCAGGCGCAAATGATCGGTGCGCGTGGCGCGCGTGCCGAGAATGGCGACTTCGCCGTTCACGGTGAGGCGGCCGGCCTTGATCCACTCTTCGGCTTCGCGGCGCGAGCCAACGCCCAGCCGGGCCAGAACCTTTTGGAGTCGCTCAGTGTCGCCGCGGCCCGTGGCGCCACGGCCAGACTGTACGCGCGCACCCGCTGTCCGCGGCTCACTCGCGCGATCGGCAGTGTCCGGCGTCGCTGGACGAGCGAACCTTGGATCTGCCTGCGACGGCGCGCTGCGGGGCGCACGACCCTCGCGGCCGGGACGCTCTCTGCGAGCAGGGCCACCACTGCGGGGCCGGCGATCATCACGGAACGGGCGGTCGCCGGAAGGGGGAGCGCCGCTTCCTGGCGCGCGGTTAGGACGATCGCTTCGAAACGGCGTACTGCTTCGGGGTGCGCGGTCAGGACGATCACCGTGGAACGGGCGGTCCCTGCCACGTGGAGCACCGCTGCCCGGTGTGCGGTCAGGACGATCACTACGAAAAGGCGCGCCGTCACTCCGAGGCGCCCGTTCAGCGCGCACGGGTCGATCGTTTCTCACCGGGCCGCGACTTCGCGGGCCGCGGTCACCTGCGGCAGGACGGTCACCGCGAAACGGCGCTCCACTCCGCGACGGCGCTCCACTTCGCGACGGTGCTCCACTTCGCGACGGCGCTCCACTTCGAAACGGCCCTTCGCTCCGAGACGACCGATCGCCGCGTTCTGCGCGTTGCGTTGCGGTCGGTCGCGCTACGGGGCCGCGGTTGCCGCCCGATGAACGCGCAGCGCCGCCTGAGGAAGACGGCGGGCCACGACGGGCACCGGCGGATGCGCCGGTGGAATTTCGAAAAGGTTTGGAGCCGCGCGCACCAGGGGGACGGCCGGCGCTCGTGCGCGGACCACCGGGTGTTGAGCTGCGGCCGCGGGCGGCCATAGTGTTAGTCGTCTACGTCGCGCGAAGCTGCTACGAGCTCGCTCGAGGTTTTAGGATCGGAAGCGGACAACTCATCCTCATCGGAATCGTCGTCCTGGCCCGGCGCGTCGTCGAAGTCGACGTCATCCAGGGGATCGGCATCTTGAGCCGCGGTGTTCTCGGTGCTCTCGTTCGTCTCAGCGCTCGAATCGGTGTGCGCAGCAGTCAACACACGCTCGTCGTCTTCGGCAGAGGACTCACCGCCCTCTTCGCCTTCATCGTC
>JBDTUL010000720.1:0-3279 GCA_040007735.1 Gammaproteobacteria bacterium
GCGGCCAGGTACCGCAGCAGATGCCGGTGCCACAGGATGAGTGCAGCGCCCGCAACCTTCCAACGACCTGCAGTCCGCTTGGCACGTAGAGCGGGGGCCGGCACAGCGTAATCGCGTCGCACCTCGTTCCTGGCGATGTGAAGCAGAAATGACGTGCATATTCATCCGCGATGTAGTGTGTTGGCACCCATGCCTCTTCCGTGGACGGCCATGCGCGCGTCATCGCGCTCTTCCTCGATCGTCCGCTCCGCGTCGGGCGCGCGGTCGCTACCGGATCGTGTCGCATCCCGATAGTTCGATGCATTATTCTGGATGGGCATGATCGCCGCGATCGAGCACATTGTACATGCCATTTCCGGGACACGGGACGAGACGGCAACCAGTCAGTCGTGACCGAATAGCATGATCTGCCGCGTTCCGGCGACTCAAAATCTTCGCGTGGAGGACGATGCTATGAGACGGATTCCGATCGGACCTGCGGTGTGGGCTTCGGGGTGTGCCGCCTTTGCAGTCATGACGCTCGTCGCATGCAACCGCGGGCGTGAGACGCGGCATGCGGTCGCCGACAGTGCGGCGAATGCGCCCTTCGATACGGTCTTGCCGCAGAGCACAGCGCCGGCGCTGCCCAAGGTTCCCTTCAACCAGCAGCCGTGCCAATCACTTTCGGCGGCGGACATGGCGGCGCTCAACTTCCCGACGCCGGTGCACGCCGAGGCCTTCAAGGAGACATCGGTTGCCCTGACGTACGACAACGCATGCCGATGGTCTAACGGCGGGGCGGAACTCACGCGCATCGCCTACCAGACGAAAGAAGACTACGACGGGACCTCGCAAAACATGAAAAGCACGGAAAACGTCGCTCCTGCTGACATTCCCGGCGCATTCTACGACAAGCAGGGGTACCTCTGGATCGCGAAGAACGGCTACTACGTGGAGATCGGCGCCACGAAACGCGAGCCGGTGGCGCGGCAGCTGGTGGGCAAGCTCTGATGCTAAAGGAACCGGACGGGGCATTTTTGTTCTGCGTTGACTCACGGCACCGTTACCGGCGTTCACAAGCGCGGCACCACGGCTGCCAACACGATGTATTCGATCAAGCAACATGACCACCATCCGGGCGAACCAGCTGTCGTATTCCATTCCGGCAAAGCACTGACGCGCACGGCGAAGTAGCAACAGGGGAATTGCCGAACAGCCAGTGGCGAATGCGAACTCCCATCCGCAAGGCTTATTTCGCTGCCTGGCAATCGATGGAGTCGCCCGCCCTTCGCATCGTCTCCAGCGCTTGCTCCGTCGATTGGCTAACCGATGTCTGGGCCTGGCCATGGAGCTGCTTCGCTAGAAAAAGTTCGAGCGCGCGGTTGACCGCGAGCCCGGTTTCTTCGTTTCCGAAGCTATGTCCTTCGTTGGACGCGAGCAGGTAATCGACCGAGATACCGCGACGCCGGAGCGAGCAGACCATTTTGTCGGATTGGGCCTGCGTCACCCGCGGGTCGTTGGCACCCTGAAATATCATGAGCGGCGCGCGAATCTGTTCGACATGCGTGAGCGGTGAACGATCATGCATCAAACGCGCTTTCACCGGATCGGCGGGATCACCGACGAACCTGTACCACGATCGGGGAAGAAATGGCTTCCACGACGGCGGAAAGGCACGCATCAACGTCTCGAGGTCGACCGGACCAGCGTAGTCTACGCCGCAGCGGTAGCCAATGTGATTGCGGGTCAGTGCGGTCAGCGCCGCAAACCCGCCGTATGACCCACCCAGCACGCAAGTTCGTTGGCGATCGGCAATGTCGGTCTTGACTGCCCAGCGGAATGCGTCGTCGATGTCATCGGACATCTTGCCGCCGAATTCGCCAACTCCGCCCTCATAGACCTGCCGGCCTAGCCCGGTCGAACCACGGAAATTTACCTGAATCACGGTGTAGCCACGGCTGGCAAGCAACTGCGTTTCGCCCTCGTAACCGCCTTCGTCCCGGCTCCACGGCCCACCGTGAATTGCTATCACGGTCGGTCCTGGCCGCTGGTTGAGCAGCGGATGCGTCACATAGATCAGCAACGGGAGTCCGTCACGTGCGGTCACCCAATGGGCTCGAGGGATCGCAAGCGCACGATGTGCAAGCCACGGCCTGGTCTCGGCATAGAGTCGTGCATGGCCTCCGGGGATTCTGAGGAAGAAGCGGCCCGGGCGGTCTCCCTTGTCCGCAAACAGGATGATGGTTTGGCCATCTAACGACCGGCTTTCGAGCGAGACGTTCGAATCGTCACCGCTCATCCGCCGAACTTCCGCAACAGCCGATGCGAGCGACGCTTCGCTCGCTTCGATCTCGGTCCTGGTCGTTGCGCAGGTTGATCCGTCGATGCTCGTTGCCCCGACGATGACATCGGTCACATCGAAGCGAGCGCAGAGCTTTCCGGATGGAAGGAGAGTGGGGGCTCCGCCCGCCAGCGGAATGGCCAAAAGCCTTTCCGTCAAGCGGCTCTGGTCGCTTTTCGCAATTAAGCTCGATCCGTCAGCACTGAGTGCCAAGGCTTTGAATCGCGTTGTTGCGGGGGCAACGTAGCGCCGAGCCCAGTGTGAGGGGCCGCCCTCCACCGACCAGATCTCGAGCTGGCCGGTGGGAGTGATCGCACTGGCCGCCACGACCGTCCCATTCGACCGGGCGAAGTATTCAGTGAACGTGCCCGGATTTTCGATCTGAAGCGTGAGCGCCCCGGTCGCGACATCAAGGCTGTACGCGTCGGAGAATTGCGGATCACGTTTGTTCAAGCTGATCGCGATGGCGCCGCTGCGCTGACCGCTGGTGCGGATCAATTCGGCTTGGACTCCCTTGAACGGCGTAAGATCGACTGCCCCGTCGATCTTTATCGGGTCGAGCCGGAATAGATGATAGCCTTCGTCGCCACCATTATCCTGCAGGGTAAGCAGGAAGCGGCTGTCTGGACTCCAGGATACGTTACTGAGTGAGCGGTCTGCGTCTCGATAGACCAGATGCCGCTCTCCTGTGTCGGTTGCACCGACGTAGATCGCGGCGCGTCCATCGAGCATCTCGATCGACGCGATGCGCGCTCCGTCAGGCGAGACCGTCGCTGCCTGGAATTGCGGCGCGCGTGCGAAATCTTCGAGGGGAATGAGGGGGGAAGTAGCACCGCCGGCGGGCACGGGTGTCAGAGTCGAATTGGCCGTGGTTAAAAAAACCAGAGCTGCCGCCAGTCCGAAGGGACGATGCCTCGACATGCACTACTCCCGTAAAGATTCGGGAAGGATAACTTCGA
>JBDTUL010000721.1:0-3278 GCA_040007735.1 Gammaproteobacteria bacterium
CCTTTCCAAACCTGAACGGGAAGGGCTGGATGTTGCGAAGAAGCTGCGCCTGTACGCCGGCGAGGCCGTGGAAGGCGTGCCCGAGTCGGAGGCCACGCGCCTGCGCAACGATGCGCCGGATGAAGGCCTCACCGGTATCAGCCCGCGCTTCATCATCAATGCAATCTCGAATGCCATCACCCGCAGCAACGCCCAGAGCCTCACCAGCATGGAGCTGCTGCTTGCGCTGAAGGATGGCATCGAGCACGACGCGCGCATCGACGCCAAGCAGAAGAAGGGCTGGATCGATCATCTGGTCACCGCGCGCAAAGAGTTTTATAACCGTTGGGTGAAGGAAGACGTGCATCGGGCGATGTTCGCGTCCTTCGAAGACGAAGCGCAGCAGCTGCTGGAGAAATACCTGGACGAGGTGGAAGCCTCGCTCGATCACCGCCAGGTCACCGACCCCATCACGGGTGAGACGCGGCCGGCGGACGAGCGCTTCCTGCGCTCCGTCGAGGAAAAGATCAAGGTGTCTGACTCCGGCAAGATGTCGTTCCGGCAGGAAGTGGTCCGCAAGGCCATGGTCGCCTTCAAGACGGGCGAGAAGTTCAAGCTGATGAGCCACGCGCGCATGCGCGAGGCCATCGAGCAGTATCTGTTCGATGAGCGGCGGGATGTGTTGCGACTGGTCACCTCCACGGCTCGGCCCGACGACGAAGCCCGCCAGAAGATTTCGGTGGTCCAGCAGCGGCTCATCACTGAGTACGGGTATGACGAGCACAGCGCCAAGGAGGCACTGAGCTACGTGACGACGCTCCTGGCACAGGAGTAGCGGCGAATCCTCACACGGGCGCGGAGAGGCAATGGAACATCGCGGCGGTAGTGCTCCTCTCGGACTCGCGAAGTGGTACGAGCTGTTTTCGCGCGGCGCGCGCGACTGGCTCCGCCACGACGAGAAAGTGCGCGAGTCCGTGCGCGAATATCTCCCCCAGATCGTGGCAGGGGCGGATGTCATCAGCGACGGTGCTAAAACGGTACGGGTGCCCGTACGCATGCTCGAGCACTATCATTTCCGGCTGCGCCGGCCCGAAGACCAGGAAGGCGCCGGGCAGGGCAAGGCCAAGCCGGGAGACGTGCTGCAGAACCCGCAGCGCCAGCGCGGGCCGGGTGAGAAAGGCCCGGGCGGCCAGGATGAAGGCGAAGTGCAGCTGATGCTGGAGCTCAAGATCGACGACATCGTCGACTGGCTCTGGGACGAGATGAAGCTGCCGAACCTGCAGGCGCGCGTCGGCCCCTCCGAAGAAACAGACTGGATTCGCGAAGGCTGGGATCGTCGCGGCGCGCGCTCGCGGCTCGACCGGCGGCGTTCCTTTAAAGAGCTGGTAAAGCGGCGGGGCAACCCTAACGCAACCCCCACGTTCACTGAGGACGATCTCAGATACCGACAGCTTGCCCGGCGCAAGCAACCTGCCATACACGCCGTGGTCTTCTTCATGCTGGACGTGTCGGGCAGCATGTCCGATCGCGACCGGAAGCTCGCCAAATCTTTCTTCTTCTGGGTGGTGCAGGGGCTGCGGCGTGAATATCGGTCGATGGAGACCGTGTTCGTGGCACACACCACCGAGGCGTGGGAGTTCAGCGAACCGGAATTCTTTCAGGTGAGCGGCACAGGCGGCACCGTCTCGTCCACCGGGTTCACCAAAGTGGAAGAGATCATCGACGAGCGCTACAGCCCGGGTGCCTGCAACATCTATCTGTTCTACGCGTCTGACGGCGACAACTCGGTCGGCGACGGCAACCTGGCGCGCGAGAAGCTCACGAGCATCGCAGACGATGCGTGCTACACGGGCTATGTCGAAGTGTCTTCCGGCCTGTCACGTCAACTCGCTACTGAAACCGGCCGGTTGTATGCGGAACTGGCGGCGTCGGGCTATGCCGCCGGCAGCTATGCGCTGAACGACTATGACGATGTGTGGGGCGCGGTCCGGCACTTCTTCACCTCCGAAGCCAAGGCATTGGAGAGCCCCACCCTATGAGCGAAGACTGGCAGTCGTACGTTCGCCGCATCGAAGATCTGGCGGGACGCTCCGGTCTGAATTTCCACGCCGTCGACTTCGAAGCCGTGCCCGACAGCTTCATGATGGAAATCGCCGTCTACGGGCTGCCGGTGCGTATGCCGCACTGGTCGTTCGGCGTGCGGTACATCTATCAGCTCGTGCAGCGGCACATGGGCAATTCGCGGTTGTTCGAAGTGGTGTTTCCGGGCAACCCGGGGCACGCCTATCTTGCTGCAAGCAATGGGCTTGCTGAAAACATTCTCGTGACGGCGCATGTGCTGGGGCATGCGGATTTCTCGCGCAACAATCTGCTGTTCCGCCGTTGTCAGGAGCAGGTGAGCGAGCACATCGTCGAGCACGCCGCGAACCATGCGCGGCAGATTCAGCAAGCTATCGAGACGTATGGCCGCGAGCGCGTCGAGACGGTGTTGGATGCGGCGCTGGCGCTCGAACAGCACATCGACGTGGATCAATCCCTCCGCCGGGCGAAGTATCCGGAGTACGCCGTTCCACCCAAGGCGCTGGTGGATGACGATTTTCGCAAGCGATTCGCTTCGCTCGATCCGGCAGCCGCCAGCACGCTGGGAGATTTAAAAAAGCGCGCACCCGTTCCGCCGCATCCGGAGCGAGACCTGCTCTGGTTCATCGCGAACTACGGGCCGGAGCTCGAGAGCTGGGAGCGGGATATCTTTCTCGCCGTGCGCGAAGAGTCGTTCTACTTCTATCCGGTGTTCGCCACGCAGATCATGAATGAGGGGTGGGCTTCTTACTGGCACGCCCGGCTATTGCGCGAGGCGGACTTCATTCCGCAGCAGGCGTACCTCGACGCCATCAAGTGTCACTCAGATGTCGTACGGCCCATCGCCGCCGACCAGCAGGTTGCCCTCAGTGTGAATCCCTATCACCTGGGGTTCTCGATGTGGGAGAAGATTATCGAGAAGGAGGGGCTGGAGGCCGCCCGCCGCATCATGGAGCAGGATGATGATTTTGGCTTCGTGCGCAACCACCTGACTCGCGAGTTGGCCGACGAGCTGGGGATGTTTCGGTTCAATTCCCGCTCGGACGGGCAGATCAAGGTGCTGGACCACGACGTTACTGCGCTCCAGGAAAGCCTCATTCACACCAAATACAATTTTGGCGCGCCGTCGGTCGCTGCCAAACATATTCGGCTGGATGGGACGCTGGAGCTGGTGCACGACCATACTACCTATGGGCGCGGCCTCGACGTGGAGCGCAGCC
>JBDTUL010000722.1:0-3278 GCA_040007735.1 Gammaproteobacteria bacterium
CACAT
Source organism: Gammaproteobacteria bacterium (assembly GCA_040007735.1). GTDB lineage: Bacteria > Pseudomonadota > Gammaproteobacteria > Steroidobacterales > Steroidobacteraceae > JADGHX01. Next base: position 6 of record JBDTUL010000722.1, read on the forward strand.
CCTGCTGCAAATTCTCCAGCGCGAGCCGCTCGTTGTCGGCCTGAATCTCCGCCCGGCGCGTGGCATTGCTGGCCGCGCCCCGATCGTAGATCGGTACGGAAACGCCCAGGCTCACCGAGCCGCCGCGACGCTGATCCAGCTGCTCGCTGAAATCGAACGGCGACGCGCTGGTATACGCCGAGCTATATCCCGCATTCAGTGAAACCGTGGGCCAGCGGTTCGACCGCGCAACCCGCACGTTCTGATCCGCCGCATCCACACGCGCCTGCTCCGCCTTCAGATCGATGCGCTGAGCGGATGCGCGCGTCTGCAGATTGTTTAAATCGAGCTGCGCAGTGGCGGCCGTCGCCGTGGTGTCCTCCGGCGACTCGAATTCATAGATGGCGGCCGGGTCTAGTTGCAGCGTCTGGATGAGATCCACCTTCGCCAGTTCTGAGGTCCGCTCGGCGTCCACCACCGAAAACCGCGCACTCGCAGCGTTCGCCTGCTGCTGATACAGGTCTGCAATCGTGCGCGCTCCCGCATCCACGTAGGTTTGGATCTGCTGCTCCAGAGCGGCGGAGGTCGCCAGATCCTGCCGCAGCACGCGCAACTGTTCTTGCCGCTGGATCAACGCCAGGAACTGCGACGCTACGTTGAACGCCACGGTCTCGCGCGTGCGGCTGAGCTCCTGATCGCCCGCTTGATCGCTGAGCTTCGCACCGCGCAGGTTTGCGGTGTTACCGAAGCCATCGAACAGCGTAACGCCCGAATTCACACCCAGGCTCAACGACTGCGTGGACTGGTTGATGATCTGCCCCTCGGTTGAATCGAAGCTGCGCCCGAAGTTCTGCGCCCCGGTGGTGCTGAACCTCAGATCCGGCAGGAAAGCGCTGCGCGCCTCGCTGACGCCCACCTTGCCGAGCGCCGCCGCGTTCTGCGCCTGGCGAAGATCGGTGTTCCGCTCGAGCGCGATGCGAATCGCTTCCTTGAACGTGACGATGCGCGCGTTCTGCGCACTGCTCACGCCGCTTGCAACCAACGCCGCCAGCGCCGCGATCCACACCACTGCATTTCGTTTCATGGAGGACTATTCGTATCGCAAAGCCTGAATCGGATTCAGCGAGGCGGCCTGCCGCGCGGGATAGAAACCAAAGAACACGCCCACCGCCGCCGAAAACCCCACCGCAACCAGCACGGCCTGAGGCGGCGTCACCGTGCTCCAGCCGGTGAGATGCCCCAGGAGCGCGGAGCCCGCGAGACCGATGACCACGCCGATGAGCCCGCCCAGCATGCTGATGGCGACGCTCTCGACGAGAAACTGAGTGAGCACGTCCGAACCGCGCGCGCCGATGGCCATGCGGATGCCGATCTCGCGCGTACGCTCCGTAACCGACACGAGCATGATGTTCATGATGCCGATGCCGCCCACGAGCAGCGAGATGGAAGCGATGGACGCGAGCAGCACGGTCATCACCTCCGTAGCGCTGGACGCCGCCGCAGCGATCTCATCCTGATTACGGATGGTGAAGTCGTCATCCTCGCCATCGCCGATCTTGTGCGACTCCCTCAGGATGCCGCGAATTTCTTCCTGCGCAGCCGGGATGTCCTGAGGAGTGGACGTGCTGGCGATGATCTGCCCGACGCGTGCGCGGCCGCTCAACCGATTCTGCGCCGTGGTGTAAGGCACGAGGATGACGTCGTCCGCATCCATGCCGCCGGCGTTCTGCCCTTTCGAGGACAGCACGCCCAGCACAGTGAACGGCACATCGCGAATCTGCATTTGCTGGCCGACCGAATCCCCGTCCGGAAACAGGCTCTTCGCGACGGTGGAGCCGAGCACCGCAACCTTGCGTGCGCCTTTCACGTCAGCCTCGGTGAAGAACGCTCCGGAGGTCACCGGCCAATCGCGAATGGCCTGATAGTCCACCGACACGCCGTTGATGCGCGTGCGCCAGTTTCCCTGCAGGCTGATGGCCTGCGTCATCGTGAACACCACGGGCGACACCGCCGACAGCAGCAACCCTTCGCGCGTCAGCTTTTCCGCATCCGCCGGCGTGAGCCGGTTGAACGTGGCCGCACCCTGGTTCACGCCACCCGCGGAGCTCGCGCCAGGCATGATCATGATCATGTTCGTGCCCAGTGCACCGATCTGCTTCTCGATGCTGGTCTGCGCACCGTAGCCGACCGCCACCATGATGATTACGGCCGCCACTCCGATGACAATGCCCAGCATGGTGAGGGACGTGCGCAGCTTGTTCTTCAGGATGCTCTGCGTAGCCACCTTGAGCAGCGTGGATTTTCTCATGGCGTTTCCGTCTCCACCGTGCCCAGCTCGCGCAGGTCGTCCGCGGCATTTCGACGATCCGCCACCGGCTCATCGCGCAGGATTTTTCCATCGCGCATCTCAACGATGCGCTTCGCATAGCAGGCGACATCCGGCTCGTGCGTCACGATGAGAATGGTGATTCCCTGCGCATTCAGTTCCTGGAACAACGCCAGGATCTCAACGGACGTGCGGCTGTCGAGGTTTCCCGTAGGCTCGTCAGCGAGAACCAGTGTCGGCTCGGTGACGAGCGCGCGCGCTATGGCCACGCGCTGCTGCTGGCCGCCCGACAGTTCGCTCGGGTGATGATCCACGCGCGTGCCCAGGCCCACGCGTTCCAATGATTTCTGCGCGAGCGCGCGCGTGTCGCGACGGCGCCCCGTGCGGTCGTAGAGCATGGGGAGCTCCACGTTCTCCAGCGCGCTCGTGCGCGCGAGCAGGTTGAACCCCTGGAACACGAATCCCAGCTTCTGATTGCGCAAGTCCGCGAGCTGATTCTTCGTGAGGCCGTTGACGTGCACGCCATCGAGGTAATACGTGCCGGCCGTGGGCGTGTCGAGACAGCCCAACATGTTCATCAGCGTGGACTTCCCCGAGCCCGAGTGACCCATGATGGCGATCATCTCGCCGCGCTTCACGGTGAGATCGATGCCGCGCAAGGCATGCACGGCCGTGCGGCCCATCTGATAGACCTTGGTAACGCCTTCAACGCGAATGACATCGGCGGCGGGCTGCACAGAATCGTTCACGATCAGAAGCGCCGCGGTCCGCCGCCGGGACCAGCGGGCCCGCCCGGGGCCGTGGGAGCGAACGGATTGGTGTTGGCTGCGGCCGCTGTCTGCGCTGGCATGCTCACTGCGATGATGACCTGCATGCCTTCCTTGATGCGCGGGCTCTCGACTACTGTTTTCTGACCGTCGGTGAGACCGGCGCGCACACGCGTCATGGTGAGTTGGCCGGCATCATCC
>JBDTUL010000723.1:0-3277 GCA_040007735.1 Gammaproteobacteria bacterium
GCATTCGCGAATTTCGTCTATGCGCCTTTCAGCAATTTTCCGCGGCAGGAACGGACCGGCTTCGGCGCAACGGGAAGGGCTCCGCCCCCGCAGTATGCCTCGAAATCAAGCCCGCGAGCGCAGTGCGCTCGTCGGGCCTCCCGGTCTGCTTGAAAAAAATTCTGCCCGGACTGGGGGTTTTTGCGTTCTGAAGGGTTATAGGTAGGAGTAAGCGGAAAAGCGACCTCGATGCCCAAACCCGAAGACCAGAACCTCGCACGCCTCTTCTCGGACAGCCGGGCGGCCTTGAGCCGCTATGTGCGCCGCCTGGTTCGCTCGCCCAGCGCCGCCGAAGAGATCGTGCAGGAGACTTATTTGCGCGCTTACCAGCATCGCGAGGATGCCGACCTCAAGCCGCCGTATCTGTTTTCGATCGCGCGCAATCTCGCCTCCAAAGCGCGCCGCCACGATCGGATCGTCGACGCCTTCTCCCACCAGGATACGCACGGCGCACAGTTGCACGGGACGTGTGTATCCCCCGAGGACGCAGCGCTGGCCGATGAGCGCCTGCGCCTGTTGAACGAAGCCATTCAGGCGCTGCCGCCGCAATGCCGGTTCGCCTTTACCCTGAGAATATTCCAGGACTGCTCCTACAAGCAGATTGCGGAGCAGCTCGGTATTTCGGTGCGCACCGTCGAGAAACACATCGCGCGGGGCGCGATCGAAATCCATGCCGCACTCGGCAAACGGCACACGGAGGTGAATTGAAATGAGCAACATTCATCGATTGCGGGATGTTGTCGGCATTGAGCAGGAAGCCGGCACCTGGATCGCGCGTCTGCACGCGGACGATGTCACGCCCGACGATCTCGCGCGCTTTGAAACCTGGCGCGCAGCCCACCCGCGCCATGCACGCGCGTTCGACGAGATTTCACGCACCCTTGCCGAGGTGAAGCGCGCGGGGCGCCTCGTGCGTGCGGTTGCCTTCAGCAACGCGATGAATGCCGCATCAGACCCGCGGCGCCGGCCCGGGCGGTTCAGACTTGCCGCCGCGGCGGCCGTGGCCGCGGTCCTGCTCGTCGCGGGCGCCTGGTGGGGGCTGCGCATCGGGTCCGAAACCCAATTCCAGACCGCGATTGGCGAGCACGCCTCGGTGGAGTTGCCGGATGGCTCGCGCCTCGAACTCAACAGCAATAGCCTGGCCCGGGTCGAATATACCCGGCAAGCTCGCACCATCCGCCTGACGCGCGGCGAAGCCTATTTCAAGGTCGCGCATGAGCCGCAAAGACCGTTCTGGGTCGTCGCCGGCGACTCGTGGATCCGCGCCGTTGGCACCGCCTTCAACGTCGACGTGCGATCCTCCGGCGTGCGCGTGATCGTCAGTGAAGGAACAATCAAGGTCGCGACCGCACGCCCCAACTACGAGCCACCCTCGGATGCCTCGCTGGCGCAAGCACCTGTTTCTGTGCTGACCGCCGGGCAGCAGGTGGAACTGAAAGAGGGCGCTGCGCGGATCCGCCCCGCGCAGCCGATGGAGCTCACGCGGCTCGCCGCCTGGCGCAAAGGCAAACTCTACTTCGAGAACCAGCGGCTCGAGTCGGTCGTCGAAGAGCTCGGCCGCTATACCCCCGTCCAGATCAGTATCGAAGATGAAGCACTGAGGAACCTGTCCATCGGGGGAACCTTCCAGGCCAACTCCCAGGGCGTCGACGCGCTCCTCGAAATGCTCGAGCGAGGTTTCGGGCTGCAGGTTCGCAGGGAAGGCGACGACCGTATCTATATCGGAGATGCGCCGCCGAAGTAAAAATCTCTATCTCCGACTGGGGGATTTTGCTTCCTGAAGGGTTATCAATAGCTGTAAGCGGCCGAAATGAGCCGCGCTCGATAAACCCAGCGGGGGAGATGAGAACACGATGCGAACCATCCTCGGTCAGGCGATAGCCTGCGTAGTGACGATACTTTTAACGGCTCCGGCCCTGGCGAGGACTGACGACCCTCTGAAATTCGAGATCGCCGCCCAGCCGATGGTGCCGGCGCTCAAAGTGTTTGCCGAGCAGGGCACCATGCAACTGCTTTACAAGCACGAGGCAGTCGAGAGCGCCACAGCCAACCCGGTCATCGGCAGCTTCGCGAAACACGACGCCCTGACCCGGCTGCTGCGCGGGACCGGCCTCGAAGCCGTCTTCATTACGGATGACGCGGCGACGGTGCGGCCGAAAAGCGATGCCGCCGCGGGCAATCACTTGGCCAGAGTCGAGCCTGCGAGTCTTCGCCTGGCTCAGGATGCGAGCTCCGCAAATTCTTCGGAATCTTCCGCAGCCTCCGCGGGGCCCTCGGCAGAGGGCTCTGACGAGAAAAGTGAAAAGATCCAGGAAGTGCTCGTCACGGGTTCACACATCAACCAGGCGGGTTTCACTGCGCCCACCCCCGTGACCACTGTCGATCAGCAGCAGTTGAACCTCCGCCCGCAACTGGCTGAGTCGCTGCGCGAGCTGCCAGCACTGCGCAACTCATTCGGCCCGCAGACCCATTTTGGTGATGTGAGGTCGATCGGGCGAGCGCAGATGAACCTTCGCAACATGGGCCCGCAGCGCACGCTGGTGCTGCTGAACGGACAGCGGTTTGTCACGTCGCTCGACAATGGGGCGCCGGATGTCGCGCTTTTTCCGACAGCGTTGGTCGATCGCGTGGAGATCGTCACCGGCGGTGCGTCGGCCGCCTACGGTTCCGATGCTGTAGCAGGGGTGGTGAACTTTATCCTGGATACGGATTTCACGGGGATCAAAGCGGGCCTATCGAGCGGCATCTCCGCTCGGGGCGACAATGAAAACAGGTCCGGCAACATCGCCTTTGGCAGCAAATGGGGCGCGGAGGATCGTGGCCACGTATTGATGAGCTACGAAGCATCCCATCGCGATGGGATGCTCGCGCTGGATCGCGCCTGGGCGCGCAGGGGCGTGGGTCTCGTCACCTATCCTGACCAGACGCCACCGATCGTGAAGCTGGAAAATGTGCGTCGCTCCGACCTCAATGAGAATGGCGTCATCGCTTCGGGCCCCTTGCGCGGCACGAGTTTCACCGCCAGCGGTTTGCAGCGGCCCTTCGTTTACGGAACGGGCGTAACGTCCACCAACATGATCGGCGGTGAGGGACCGCTGACCGCCATCGGCAATCTGTCGAATGGGGTGCCGGTGGCGACTCAGGCCGCCTACGCACGACTGAGCTATGAAGTGGCGCCGGCCTGGACGCTGTTTGCCGAAGGAAATTATGGCGTCACCGAAGTCACGCCGGACGGCGG
>JBDTUL010000724.1:0-3276 GCA_040007735.1 Gammaproteobacteria bacterium
CACGCCATCATCATGAAGGCGCTGCTCAACGACCTGCGCCTGCGCGACCGGCGCGACGTGCTGAAGGACATTCTGGAAAACGCCCTGCCCGCCACGCTCCAGGACGTGGTCATCGTATTCGTCACCGTGAGCGGCACCAAGAAAGGCCGGCTCATCCAGGAAACCTACGCAAACAAGATCTATGCGAAGGCGGTCGGTGGCATCATGCGCAGTGCCATCCAGATCACCACTGCTGCAGGCATCTGCACAGTACTCGACATGCTGAGCGATGGCGCCATCACGGCGCGCGGCTTCGTGCGCCAGGAAGACATTCCGCTGGAGCGCTTCCTGCAGAATCGCTTTGGCCGCGCGTACGCACAGGAACTGGCATGAACGCACAACTTCGCATTCAGTCCGTCGCCGATGAAGTGGGGCCGCTGCTGCAGCGGCTGGGTGTCCGGCAAGAGGTGATTTCCGGTGGTTCGCTGACGGTGCAGTCGCCGCTCACGGGCGAACGCATCGCGCAGGTGCAAACGGTCAACGCCGCTACCACCGCCGCCATCATCGAGAAAGCTCACACCGCCTTCCTGGCGTGGCGAAAAGTGCCCGCCCCGCGGCGCGGCGAACTCGTGCGCCTGCTAGGCGAAGAACTGCGCGCTGCGAAGACCGATCTCGGGCGGCTGGTCACGCTCGAGGCAGGCAAGATCACGTCCGAAGGCCTGGGCGAAGTTCAGGAAATGATCGACATCTGCGACTTCGCCGTCGGGCTGTCGCGCCAGCTCTATGGCCTTACGATCGCGACCGAGCGCAGCGAGCATCGCATGATGGAGACCTGGCATCCGCTCGGCGTGGTGGGTGTGATCTCTGCTTTCAACTTCCCGGTTGCGGTGTGGTCGTGGAACGCAGCGCTGGCGCTCGTGTGCGGCAACTCCGTTGTCTGGAAGCCTTCCGAGAAAACCCCGCTGACGGCGCTGGCCGTGCAGGCGCTGTTCGAGAAAGCGGCCGCAAGGTTTAGCAGTGGTGGGACCGCGACGCCTGAAGGGCTGTGCGCGTTGTTGGTCGGCGGGCGCGAAGTCGGCGAAGCGCTGGTAGATCATCGCAAAGTGCCGATCGTTTCGGCCACCGGCTCGACCGCGATGGGTCGTCAAGTGGGCCCGCGTCTTGCGGCTCGCTTTGCGCGCAGCCTGCTCGAGCTCGGTGGCAACAACGCAGCCATTGTGTGCCCGACGGCGGATCTCGATCTCGCGCTGCGCGGAATCGCGTTCGCCGCGATGGGAACGGCGGGCCAGCGTTGCACGACGCTGCGTCGTCTGTTCGTTCATGAGAGCGTGTATGACTCGCTCGTTCCGCGCTTGAAGGCCGCTTATGCATCGGTGCCGGTCGGCGATCCGCGCGAGAGCGGCACGCTCGTTGGGCCGCTCATCGATGAAGGTTCGCTCACTCGCATGCAGAAGGCGCTCGACGCAGCGAAGGCGGCCGGTGGCGCAGTGAGTGGCGGTGAGCGCGTGGGCGGTGCTGGCTCGGGCGCGTACGTGCGGCCCGCCATCGTAGAGATGCCGGATCAAGCCGACATCGTGCGAGAGGAGACTTTCGCGCCCATTCTGTATGTCATGCGCTATCGGGATTTCGACGAGGCGCTGCGGCTGCAAAACGACGTGCCGCAGGGGCTTTCCTCTGCAGTGTTTACGCGCGATCTGCGTGAAGCCGAGCGCTTCACCTCCGCCGAAGGCTCGGACTGTGGAATTGCGAATGTGAACATCGGCCCGTCAGGTGCCGAGATCGGCGGTGCGTTCGGCGGTGAGAAGGAAACCGGCGGTGGCCGCGAAGCCGGCTCGGACTCGTGGCGGGCGTACATGCGCCGAGCCACGAACACCGTGAACTACGGAACCACGCTGCCGCTGGCGCAGGGCGTGAAGTTCGACGTGTAGCGCCTAATTCTTCAGGTCTTTCGCCAGCCGGTAAGCCATGAAGGCCAGCAGCGCTACGCCGGCAGCGAGCGCTGCCCACAGCAACACGCGTTGCCAGGAAATGGGCTCCCCGGGCTCGGGGGCCCGCTGGAGCTTAGATTCACCGCCGAGCGTGCGCGCCTCCGCCAGCTGCGCACGCGTGATTGCGACGGTCGAAGGGATGGAGCCGAGCGAAGCGGTCGCGCTGCCGGCGCTGCCGCTGCCGTAGGCCAGAGTGAACGGCCCGTCGCCCCGCGCCAGGAACACGATGTCGTGCGGGAGCCAGCCAACTCGCAGTTGAGGCGCGCCGCGGCCCATGCCTGCGCTGCGCGCGTCGGCGCGCGCCAGCCAGTAACGGTCTGCATTCGGTTCGATGCTGATCGCGCCGTTCGTCAGATCAGTGTTACGTTCGAGCGTCGGCGTGACGTTTGCGGGCTGCGCACCTCCGCCGACCGCTGGCACGCCGGGTTCGCCGCCGATTGCGGCTGGGGCGAGGTTGGCGGGCTGAGTGTTAACGACGCCGTTCACCGTTCTCAACCGGTAGAAGCCACTTTGCGTAACCATGCGCCACGCGTCGTTCGGGGCCGCGCGGGAGAACAGCAACAGCTCGACCACACTGTTCTGCTCGGGCAGCTCGATATTGACGCGATCCACGGGCATGCGCGCGCCCAGGTCGAATTCGAACTCGCCCGGTTTCGTTTCGCCCGGTTTTGCCTCGGGACGCTCGTCGCGCGCGGGCCTGCCGGTGACGGCGAGCGTTGCGCGCTCGACATCCACACGCCCTCGTGCCGGTTCCGCAATCACGTTAGTGATTTCGAAGGGAGCCGCCGGGCCCGCCCACGACAGCCGCCAGAATTTCGCTTGCGTCGGTGGCATCTCGACGCGGCGCTCGACCAACCGCGCTTCGCCCGCGCGAAGGTTCGCGATGGGCGCGGCGAGGACCACCGTGCGCCACGCGCCGAGATCGTCACTCGCTTCCACCTGCACGCGGCCTGCGAAATCCGCAGCGTCCTCTGGCCAGGCGATCTGCAGGAACGCGATGGGAAGATCCAGGCTTCGCCCATCGACGATGTAACTCGTTACAGGGCCCGCCGCGTCGGTCGACACGGGCGCGGAAGCGCCCACCGTCTTCCCGCCGGTCACCTGCGTATTGGTTGCGGGAATTTCCAGGTTGATCGTCGTCGGACCTGACTGAATCCTCAGCCGCACGGCGTCGAGCGCTTTGACGGCATCACCGCGCAACGTGAACAGCGGCAACGATTCACCATTCCGTTGCACCGTGGCCTGCGGATATGGCCGCTCGAGCGCGTACGGCACCACCTCGCCGTGCCCGTTGAATACGCGCAGGTCC
>JBDTUL010000725.1:0-3275 GCA_040007735.1 Gammaproteobacteria bacterium
GATACGCGAGCTGGCGGCGTCCCCAATCTTCGAGCCGGTGGACCTTGCCGCCATCGGTGGCGATCAGGCCTTTGTAACGCTCGATCATCGCGGGAACCTGTTCACTCTGGTCCGGGTGGACCAGGAACACGATTTCATAATGCCTCATGATTTCCTCCTTAAGGATTGGTAGCCACCCACTGCGAGGCTTTGCGTGGTGTGGCAAGGAGCGCCGGCTGCGGCTAATGGAGCTGCGGCCGACCCCCAGCTGGCTATACAGCGAGCTGTACCAGCGGGGGCGCGCAGGATACGCAAAGTGCCTCTTAACCTCAACGTTATTGTCTCGTTGAAAATAAAGATCTCCAGCCGCCCGGCGATTGAGGGGCTCTTGAGGCTGTGCCGGGAAGCCCTCAAATCGCCGAACGGCTGGGACGGCTAACCCCGTGTCCGTTGCCGAACCGCCTCATAAAGGAGCATCCCCGCCGCCACGGAGACATTCAGGCTCTCAACCGCCCCCAGGTTCGGCAGCCGGACCACGAAATCACACGTCTGCTGGGTCAGCTGGCGCATCCCTGCCCCTTCAGCGCCAAGAACCAATACGGTGCCTCCCTTAAGATCCGCCTCGTAGGCGAACTTGGGGCCGTCGGCGTCAGCACCCACCACCCACAAACCTGCCTCTTTCAGGAGTTTCAGGGTGCGAACGATGTTGGTCACCGCGACGACCGGCGTCGTCTCCGCTGCCCCGACGGCCACCTTCCGAGCCGTGGCATTGAGCTGAGCCGCCCTGTCCTTGGGAACCACCACAGCCAGAGCTCCGCACGCATCAGCCGTGCGCAGGCACGCACCGAGGTTATGCGGGTCCTGCACGCCATCGAGCACCAGAATCAACGGGTTTACCGCGGTCTGAAGGGCCGTGAGCAAATCGTCTTCGTTCCACGGAGCCAGCGGCTCAATGTCCGCCGCAACACCCTGGTGCGACACATCTCCCAGCGCCTGCGCCAACGAACGCGCGTCGACACGCTGAACAGGCCGCCCGCTCTTGCGCGCCAAATCCTCGATTTCTCGCCCACGCGGGTCATCACGCGAGCTGGCGACGCGCACAGCAATCACTCGCTGCGGCTGCCGCGCTAACAGCGACCGCACGGCGTGCAGCCCGTAGATAGTCTCGACGTTCTTCATCAGTCCTCGTCGCCCGCACCCGGCGGCTCCGCCGCCAGTTCCAGATCAATGAGTCCCTCGATGGGATTCACAGAAGTCACGATCACACGCAAATGCGTGCCAGTGCCCAACTTGCGCTTGGTGCGTCGGCCCACCCACGCATGCCCGCGGTCATCCATCGAGTACTCGTCGTCGCGCAGATTGTCGATGTGAAGCAGCCCATCCACCATGACGTCGAGAATCTGCACGAAGCAGCCGAACTCCACCACCGTAGTGATGAGCCCACGGAACGTCTGCCCGATGCGCTCTCGCAGGTAAGTGCACTTCAAGAATGTGGCAACGTAGCGGTCTGCCTCGTCTGAACGCTTCTCGAGCTTCGAGGTGCGTTCGCCGAGAACACCGAGCTCATTGGTTTCGTATCGAACGGCGGCGCCGCTCTTGTCACCAATGAGGGCTTTCAACGTCCGGTGCACGACCAGATCCGGATAGCGCCGGATCGGCGACGTGAAATGCGCGTAGTGTTTCAACGCCAGCCCGAAATGCCCGATGTTCGGCGGCTGGTAAACCGCCTGCGGCATGGCGCGAACCACCAGCGATTCGATGAATGGCCGATCCGCCGTGTCGCCGAGCCGCTTGGTGATGGCCTGGAGATCACGCGTGGTGACTTCCTCGGGCAGGGATGCATCGATGTTCAGTGACGCCAGCGCACTGATCAACCGATCTATCTTCGTATCGTCCGGTTGGCCGTGCACGCGATAGAGCGTGGGAGTTTTCGTGCGCTCGAGTTCCTGCGCTACTGCCACGTTCGCGCAGATCATGCATTCCTCGATGAGGCGATGCGCGTCGTTACGCGTGCGAAGCTCGATGGCGCGCACTCGCTCGCCGGAGTCGATAACGAACTCGGCTTCGGCGGCATCGAAGTCCAGCGCGCCCCGTTTTGCGCGCGCCTTGTACAGCGCGCGGTAAACGTCTACGAGAATCGTGAGCTTGTCGAACAGCGGGCCGAGTTCTTCACGGGCCGCAGGCTTTCCTTCGAACAACGCGTCGTACGCCTTGTTGTAGGTGAGCCGGGCGTGCGAGCGCATCACCGCCGGATAGAACGTTGAGGATTTGAGAGCGCCCTGTTTCGTGATGATCATGTCAGCCACGAAACACAGCCGATCGACCTTCGGCGCGAGCGAGCACAGATGATCCGACAACGCAGTCGGAAGCATCGGCACGACGCGTGTAGGGAAATACACAGATGTGCCGCGTTCCACTGCACCGGCATCGATCGCCGTGCCAGGCCGCACATAGTGGCTGACGTCTGCAATGGCAACGAGCAGGCGGAAACCGTGCTCATGAGGCTCCGCGTATACAGCGTCGTCGAAGTCGCGAGCGTCTTCGCCATCGATGGTGACCAGCGGAAGATTGCGCAGATCGATTCGTGAATCGGCTTCGCGCGGATCCACCTTGTCACCGAACGCCTGCGCTTCACGCAGCGCTGCGACGGTGAATTCGTGCGGCAACTCGAAGCGCGCGATGGCCGACTCTGTAGACAGCTCCACCGGGCGATCGGGATCGAGTCGCTTCTGAATGCGAGCCTGCGCGGGACCGTTGGGACCCGCATGGCGAGTGATCTGAGCGATGGCCCAGTCGCCGTTGCGAGCACCAGCGAGGTCGTCTGGCGCGACGCTGCAACGAAGCTGCAGGCGCCGATCTGCTGCGGTAACCCACGCGCCACCGCGACCGAGCAATTCAACCGTGCCGAGGAATGCACTGACGCCGCGGCCGATGACCTCGAGCACTTCGCCAAGCCAGCGATCGCTGGAATCGCGGCTGAGCAGAACGCGTGCTTTGTCTCCGTGCATGAGCCCGCGCATCTCGCGAGGTGGGATGAACACGCTTTCGGTCATGCCCTCGACACGAAGGAATCCATAGCCGGCGCGATGGGCACTCAGGGTGCCTTCGACGACGCTTCCTGCCGCTGGAGCGCCAGGCGTTACGACGCTGGGGCCGCGCTTGCTCGGGGAATGCTTGCCGCCGGAGCGCCCGCCTCCGCCACTGCCGCCACCACCGCCGCGACCGCCGCTTCCACCACTGCGGCCGCCATCGCCGCCGCGACCTGCACCTCCACCGCGACTTCCGCCGCTGCCGGG
>JBDTUL010000726.1:0-3263 GCA_040007735.1 Gammaproteobacteria bacterium
AGACCGAGGTGTATCCAAGAACCTGCAGCAATCGCCGCCCGATCCACGCGACACAGGGCACGGCCATGCTGTTTCCGATCGCTTTGTAGCGCGGGCCATCCGCGGCAGGGGTGCCGCGATAGAGAACGCGCGTGTAGTGATCCGGCAATCCCTGCAGCCGCTCACACTCGAGTGGCATCAATCGACGCACGCGCCAGGGTTGCCACCCCGTCCCATCCGCGCGGTCCCTCTGGCACTGAAGATGCGCCTCAAACGACGGGGCCAACACATGCGCTTTGTTTGCCCCGCCATCGGAGGCGCGCAACGCAGAAGCGATATCACCGCCGCGCTCGGCGATGGACCCCGTGTCACGGCCCCGCAGGGCACTGCTGGCGATGGTGGGGAATCCTTGACCGGGTTTGCCTCCGCCTCTCGAGAGCGCACCTACGACCTGGCCTGCGCCGCCCTCCAGGCGAACTTCGCCACGGCTGTTCTGCGCGAATGCGACGGCGCTCTCGTTGAGGCGATAGCTCACGCTGATGATGGGCACTCCGCGTCCACTGCCGTCCTCGCTACACCCCTTACCGTTGTTCGCGGTATTCAGCGCGTGAGTGACGGGCCGCCCGGACAGCGTCTGGACCGCAAGCGCCTCGGTGTCGCGCATGCTGATGATCGGAACGCCGCGGCCGTTTCCGTCCTCGGTGACGGAGTAGGCGCAAGTCAAGGGGTGACTTACTTCGCCGCTCAGCGCCTGGACGGCGAACGTCTCGACCTCGAAGTCGTCCTTGTGTCCGCGGGCGGTCAGACATGCCGCACGGTCAATGGGACCACTGGCGTTGCCGCCGCCGAAACAGACGCTTATCGCTTCTTGGCGCCCATCTTCGCTCGAGTCTTCGCTCCCGCAGCTTGCGTTAGCAGTGCCTTGCGCAAAAGCGGAGGCAGCGTCTTGCCGCGCTTCCTGGCGCGGCGGAGTATCCCGGCGCAGGCTTTCGCACTCAAAAAGTACCGCGGCGGGATCGAAGTTCGTTCGAGCACTTGCCACAACGAACACACGTCTGCGTCGCTGGGCCACGCCGAAATATTGGGCATCAAGAACCCGCCATGCGATTGATCTCTGGGGTCCATAAGCACAACCAGCGTTCGCCCAGCTTTTCCCTGCAGGCTCAAACTCACACTCTTCCCCAGCCATCGCGCCAAGAAAACATCCAAAGGCGTTGGCGCGGTCGCTGAGGACGCCGGGGACATTCTCCCAGACGAGCAGCGCAGGGGCTTTTTTCTCCGAGGCACGGACTTGATCGATGGCATTGGCGAGCTCCACATATTTCAACGTGAGAGCGCCGCGGGGATCGGCCAACCCCTTGCGCATGCCGGCGACGCTGAACGACTGGCAAGGGGTGCCGCCCACCAGGATGTCGGGCGCGCAGATAGAACCACTCAAGACTTGGGGAGCGATGCGGGTCATGTCTCCAAGATTGAGTACATGCGGGTGGTGGTGGGCCAGCACCGCGTTCGCGAAGGGATCCACTTCAGCGAACCAGGCTGGGGTCAGTCCAAGCGGTCGCCAGGCGAGGCTTGCGGCTTCAATGCCGCTGCACACGCTGCCGTACCGAAGGGCGCGGGCAATGTCGTTCATGGGCAGGTTCCTCTCTCGATGCAGCTACGGGGGTCAGGGGATTCGGGGGCAGGCGGCGAACGAGAGCGCCGAAGGCGAGTGCCTTCGGCTTGGAAGAGATTCGCCACCCGTGAGCTGCGGGTCCTTCGGCAGCCGTCGTGAGCCGACCGATAACAACCGCAATTGCACCCGACCCGTGTCGTGGCTGGAGTCGGTAACACGTGGCACGCATCCGCGCACAAAGGGAACCCGTTGTTGCACCGGTGGGCACCGGCGCGGAATACCTTTGAACCCGGAAGGGTCTCCTCACGCCTCGCAGCGGCGAGGCATCGGGAGACCCTTCCGCGCGCAAGGAACTTGATGCAGATCAGATGCGCCGCTCGGCAGCGCGTGGCGGGGGAGAGTTAGGTTTTGCGTGCGGCTCGACGTCGCGAGGACTTTGCCGTGCGCGGCGAACGGCTCGTTTGCGCGAAGGGATGGGTGCCCTTGCAGTCGGGGTAGCGCGAACAGGAATAGAACGCGCCGTGTGGGCCGTGACGCTGCCGGGTTGGGGCGGCGCACTTGGGGCAAGCGGGCCCTTGTGGGAGTTCGATCGACAACGTGGTCTGGGCGTATTGATGGATGAGATCAGCCACCCAGGCAGATTGCCTGCCAATGAAATCGTCCAGTGTCATCTGTCGTGCGGCGATCAGATCGAGCGATTGTTCCCAGATCGCAGTCGTGCCCGGATCGGCAATCGCGGCGGGAATGGCATCGATCAGCGTATGCGCTGTTGGCGACGCGCGAATGGCGCGGCCCTGTCTGATCAGATAGGTGCGGCCAATCAAACCCTGAATGATGCCCGCTCGCGTGGCTTCGGTGCCAATACCGGTGGTCTCTTTGAGTTTCTGTTTCAGTCGCGGGTCGCTGACCAGACGCGCGATCCCTTTCATGGTGCTGATGAGCTCGCCCTGCGTGTACGGCTTGGGCGGCAGTGTCTTGAGTGCCTTCAATTCGACAGCCGTCACCTCGCAGCGCATACCGGGTGAGAGGTCAGGCAGGACCTGCCCGTGCGGCGAGTCGTCATCGCCTTCCGTGTGTGTCTGCAGGTCCTCGAGAACGATGCGCCAGCCCTTCGATGTGATTAGCTGGCCGCGAGCCTGAAGTTTCTGATCCGCACAATCGAACTGCGCCGTCGTCCGGTCGTACTCGTAGTGCGGCAGGAACTGCGCCAGATAATGTGTTCGAATCAGCTGGTAGACCGCTCGCTCCTTACCCGACATCCCGGCGAGATTCGCAGGCTCAAGGGTCGGAATGATCCCGTGGTGGGCGGTGATCTTGCTGTCGTTCCACGCGCGAGAACGCTGCGTGGGATCCAATTTTCCGATCAAGGTCCGCAAAGTGGAATCGGCCACAATCAGCGCATTGAGAACAGTGGGCACCTCCGCGAACATGCTCTCCGGCAGATAGCCGCAGTCGGAACGGGGGTAAGTCGTTGCCTTGTGGGTTTCATAAAGCGCCTGAGCGATGTTCAGCGTCTCCTGCACATCGAGTCCGAGGCGGCGTGAACAGACGACCTGCAAGGTGCCGAGATCGAAAGGCAGAGGCGGCGCCTCGCGGACATGTTCTGTTTCCACCGAGAGAACGCGCGCCACGCGCGCGTTGCGGAGTCGATCGGCGGCCGTCTCCGCCA
>JBDTUL010000727.1:0-3261 GCA_040007735.1 Gammaproteobacteria bacterium
ACCAGTTGCGCATCGGCACCGCTTGCGAATAGGCGTTGTGGTCGTCCATCAACTTGCCGTAGATCATCACTGAGCCGTGGTCGAACTTGCGCACGAGGTTGGCCTTGAACTGGCCGCCGCGGTCCTGCGGGAAACCTGCGTCGTGGGCGCCGTAGTCGCGCTGGTAGTAGCCGCCCAGGTTGAAATACCAGTTCGGCAGCGACAAGGGCCCGCCGACGTTGATGTCCGCGCGATAGTAGGGCAGGTCGCCGTTGGCCTGCAGGCCATACCGCGCTCGCACTGTACTCTGCAATTGTTCGCCGCCGGTCTTGCTCACGTAGTTGAACAGGCCGCCCGGAGCGTTCCCCGCGGCCACCGCCGCACTACCGCCTCTCAACACTTCCAGGGTGCTCAGCGTGAGGTCTGAACGCAGCAGCTGCTCGACACCGAAGAACGCCGCGCCTTCGACGGGCAAGCCGTCCTCTTCTATCTGGATGAATGCGAGACCGCGCGCGAGGTAATTGCCCTTGGGCGTCCAGATGGTCGCGGAGACAGGGCTGCTCATCGAAACGACACCTTGCGAGCTGTCGACGAACACACCCGGCACGTTGCTGAGCAGGTCGAGCGGGCTGGCCGGAACCAGGCGTTCGATCTCCTCCGCCCCCAGCGTCGCGACCGAAGAGGTCTTCTCATTGGGGATCGAAGTCGCTTTCTCCCGCTCGCCCCGGATCGTGACATCGACGTCCTTGTCGTCGGCCTTCACCGCCGTTGTACCCAACCAGAGGCAGGCACCCAGAGCCGCAACAGCTACCCGGGGAAGGTGCGACCCTGCCCCGAAAAGATTGGCGCGTATCGCTTTCGAGATCGTCGTGTTGGTCATGCCGCCCTCCCCACTTATTCGTAACGTGTCTGATTGTCGACAATCTTAAGAGATGATTTCGATACCCGCAAGCCCCCGAAAGCGCTCGTTGCTCGGCTTTCTCGGGGTGCGGCCCGCGTCGGAATCGAAGTTCTGAACGGTAGTGCCGGCAATCCCTCGCGGTTGTAGAGGTTGCCGTCGGGCGTGTTGGCCCAGTCGTAGCGCACTGCTGCCGGCTCATCGACGGCGGCGCTGCAGACCCGAATCGCATCGCCAGCCAAGCGGGCCTGCGCCCATTTAAAGACACCGTCGGCCGCTGCGATCTCGAATCCCCGCGCGTATCCGTATTTGTCTTTGATCCAGAGGCCCGCACCGACATCGCTGAACTCGATGTCGATACAGGCGCCTGCGACTCGCATGGATCGGTACCGCGGCCCCGAGTGCACAACGTTCTCGCCATACGCAACCGCGGCTGCCGCAAGCACCAGCCGATGCGCGACGTCCTGCTTGTTGGTGGGATGGATGTCCCGCTCGTTGCCGATGTCCACGGCACTCGCCATGCCGGTGCGCGGCAGAGACAGCGTCGCATCCTGCGCTTCGCGCAACAGCGCCCAGGGATATTCCGCGGGTTCGTTCTGGTTCGCTCCGAAGCCCGCGAGCTGCACGAACAGAAACGGCAGCTCGGAACCCCACGCGCTACGCCAATCCCGAATCAGCGCCGGGAACAACGCGCGATACTGCAGGGCGCGCCGTTCATCGGACGCATTGGATTCACCCTGGTACCAGATCACTCCCTTCACGCCGAACGGTGTGAGCGGCTGAATCATGCGATTGAAGATCACGCTCGGTGCGTCCGGAGCTACAAAAGGCGTGAGTTCCTTTGCGACGGCGCGCAGCGAGTTCGCCGTCTCGTGCAGCTCGGGCACCGCGCGCAGTCCCTGCTCGCTCATCCACGACTCGGCCGGCGTTCCGCTCCAGCTGGATTGAATGAGCCCCACCGGCACGCCGTAGCGTTCGTGCAGCTCACGGCCAAATAGAATCGCCACGGCGGAGAATTTAGCGACCGTCTCGACACGCGCAGCGGTCCAGGCGCTGGAGCCCACATCCGTCTGCGGCGTGAGGGCGATCTGATGATCGACCGCGAACAGGCGCAGCTCGGGCAAGGTTGCGCGAGCCAGTTCTCGTTCTGCATCGTCGATACTCATGCCGCCGTCTCTCACCGGCCATTCCATGTTGGATTGGCCCGACGCGAGCCACACGTCGCCGATGAGGATGTCGTTCAGAGTGACCCGGTTCGCACCTGCGATCGTCATCTCGTACGGGCCGCCGGCAGGCCGCGGCCCCAAACGCACGAGCCATCGGCCGCTGCGATCCGCTCTCACGCTGCGTTCTTCGTCCCGAAACGTGATCCGGATCCGCTCGCCGGCATCGGCCCAGCCCCACAAAGTGATCGGCGCATCACGTTGCACCACCATCCCGCTGCTGATGAGCGCGGGCAGTCGCACTTCGGCGGCGGCCACGCTCACGCCGCAGACCGCGATGAATGTGAAGAAGAACTTCACTCTCGGCGTCCTCGCACCGCGCCTGTGCCCACGCCCTTAACCCACACGGAAGGCGTTCAACGCATCCATGTTCAACTCCGCGCCCAGACCCGGACGGGTGGGGAGCTCGATGACGCCATTGCGGAAGGTGAAGCCCTCGACCGCCAACTCTTTGCGCAGCGGCTCGGTGCACAGCTCGGGCGGGAGATATTCAACGAAGCGACAATGCGGAGTGTTGAATGCCAGGTGCACGGTGGCGGTGAGCGAAATTGCGGTCTTCCAGCAGTGCGGAACGATCGTGAGCCCACGCGCCGCCGCCATGTCACACACGGCCTTCGCTTCGCCCAGGCCTCCGACACGACCCACATCGGGCTGAGCCACACTGATGCGGCCGCGGTCCATCAATTCTTCGAACTCGTAGCGCGTCGCCTGCCATTCGCCGGCGGCGATAGGCATGGGCGCACGCTCGCTCAGCTTTGCATACTCATCCAGACGGTCGATCCAGATCGGAGTTTCCAGAAAGAAAATGTCGAACTCTTTCCAGTCTCGAACCGTGTTCAGCGCGGTATCCGCATCCGGCCACATGTACTGCACGTCGATCATCAGGACGATGTCGGGACCGAGGGTCTTGCGCACCGCCTCGACGACGCGAGTGTGGTGCTCATAGGGCTCGCACATGCCGTCGTGTGCATAGGGGCCATTCATGGTGACCTCGGCTTTCACCGCCTTGAAGCCGAGGCCCTTGGCACGCTCGGCCCACGCGCACAGGGAATCGCGATACTCCTTCCAGTGATTGCCGGCGGGCTGAAGCGATGCATAGGGCACGACGTGAGACTGCTTCGCCCCGCCGAGCAGTTCGTAGACCGGCTTGCCTTCGACCTT
>JBDTUL010000728.1:0-3250 GCA_040007735.1 Gammaproteobacteria bacterium
GACAGCGCGACATGCACCGCACCGATAGCCAGCGGCTTCGTGCCGTATTCGTTGCTCAGGCGCAGCCGGATTCTCGCCCCACCCACGCTCACCCGAACCGTCTGGCGAATGGTTTGATTAACGAAGGAAGGCGTCGCAGGAAGCGGCCCCATCGCCGGAGACGGCGGCAGTGGCGCGGCACCCCAGGTCTGCACCCATTCGGCCGCGCTGCCCACGGAACACACCGACAGGGCCAGCAGGCACACGCCGGCCAGACCCAGTTTGTTTCTGTTGGTTCTCATGAATTGCATCCGCTACATTCCAGATTGATGACGTTCGGCCTGTGCGTCGAGCGCCAGCGCATGCGCACGCGCGCGGCCGAGGCCGCGCCCGGCGCCGGTGACGATGGCTACTTTGCCTTCGAGTGATCGGTTCATGCGAGTTGCGATCCGCGGCCGCCGAGATCGACGCCCGCGCCGCCAGTCGGGTCGGCATTCCGCCAGCGCGAACCTTCGCGCAGCGGATCGCCGATCACCTTGAAGGGAAAGAGCATCATCAGGCGCGCGACGGCAGAGTCTTCCGCCATCGCCCGCACGCCTTCGAGATCTTTCAGGCGCTTCTGGGGATCGCTCTCTTCCATCATGCGCTTGTTCTCGGACGCACCCGGCGAGGTGATCTGCCAGAACACGCGGCGCCGTTCTTCCGAAAATCGATCGAGGATCATCTCGTCCGCGCGGCCCGCGATGACTTCTGCCAGCACGTCGGAGAGGATCATTCCGGTCCACAGCCCAGTGGTGAGGCCGAGCCCACCGCAGGGATTGGTGGCATGCGCCGCATCGCCTGCAAGCAACACACGCCCGACGTGAAGATTGGTCGCACAGCGTTGATGAATGACATACGGGCTCGCGGAGTGGATGCGATAAGGAACGCCCTCGGGAATGAATCCCGAAAATTTCGCCGGCAGCCGCTCGAGATACGTTTCGAGCGGCTGCTCGCCGCCTTCGTGATACGTAAGACGCCAGAGTCCCTCGCTATCGAGCTGCGCGACGACACCGCCGTATACCGGATCGCAGGTGAAGTTAGAGGGCTGGTAACCCAGCGACGCCATGTCGCAATAGATATTGGTTGCCACGAAGCGGTTCGGCCAGGTGTGCCCTTCGAATTCGACATCGAGCAGGCGCCTCACCGTGCTGCGCGCACCGTCGGCGCCAATGACCCAGGACGCCTTCACGCTTCGCGATCCCGCGGGCGTTGCAAGCTCCACGGTTACACCCTCAGAGGACTGGGTGAGTCTGGTCACCCGATGGGAAAAGAGAACACGCGCCCCGAGCCGCTTCGCATGCTCCTCGGCGACACGAGAGACGACGTGCTGGCCGCAATGAAGCTGGTAGTCGAAGGTGATCCCGCTCATGCAGTCCATGGACAGCACGGGGTGATAGTTGAACGCCGGCACGTGAAAACCGAAACGATTCACCTTGAGACTGCGCGCTTCGAGATCCGCGAGCAGCCCGAGTTCCCGCAAGGCGACGAGGCCCACGGAGAAATACACCGCGGCGCGCGGCGAATCGTTGAGCTGCGCTTCCGCTTCCACCACCATCACGTCGATGCCCGACTGGGCGAGCGCCACGGCGGTGAGCAGGCCCACGGGGCCCGCGCCGACGATCAGGACTTCAACGGACTGCATCGGCGGACCTTATCGGATCAGTCGTAGAAAGCGAAAAAACGCGCCTCGAGGCTGCCCCGCGGCGTGTCCCCCTCCTGCCCGGGCACATCGAACCCGGTGTGAAACGGCTGCACGGCATCGGGATTCGCCGAATCGTAGCCGATGAACACCAGCAGGTCGCTCGGCCCCATGTTCGAGACATACCACCAGCGATGTCCGGGGCCGAAACGGCAGCTGCGGGCTTCGATGCACTCCAGTGTCGTTCCCTTGTCGCCAATCACTGCATCGTAGAACACGACATCGGATGCGGGCACCGAGCGCCGGTCGCACACGGCGAGCAGGTTGTCCTGCGGCGGGTCCGTCACGGCGCGCCAGGTTTGATACATCACCATCCGACGCCACGGCCGGATGGGCTCGCCGGCCGCGGCGAGACTGGATTTGAGGAATCGCGCCACGGATTGGGTCGTGACATCGAGATGGATGAACCCGGCCGCCCCTGCCCAGCTCTGCCGCTGAGAGCGCTTGCTGAAACGCACCGTAAGCCCGGTCGCTTGCGGAATCACGTCGCGCGCGCCACTGATCTCGCGTATCAGCGGCAACAATTCGCCCTAGTAAGCCTCGTTGACGGGCGGCAGGCCGCTCTGCGCGGTCAGATTGGTTTCCGCAATCTCGTGCGTGCGCGCGACGCGGCTCGAGTGCGCGGCGAGCATGAAGCCCTGGGCGTCGAGTGACATCGGCTCTCGCGCAGAACGAATATCGCGAATGCCGACGTCGTGTGCTTCGAAGGACATGAGGTTGCGCGTGGGCTCGACGAGATCGAAGCGACCGCGCGCCAGCGTCGGATCGAAATAGTTGACGGTCGCTCGCACCGCCGGTTCGCTACCTTCGGATTGCTGCATCAGACTTTCCTCATGCCTCAGTGTGCCTGCCACTCCCGACGCATGAGCGCGACGGCGCCGGCGCAGATGATCGAAGGAACGGCGAGCACGGCAAGGATCGATGCGGGCGACAACCCGAAATCGATCAGCGCGGCGCCCGCCATGGGGCCGGCCACCATGCCGATGCCGCCGATTACCAGTGCCCACGCTACGCCGGTCGCCTTGATGGCGGGCGGATAGTATCCGGCGGACAACGCGTTGAGACAAAGCTGCGAGCCGGAAACGCCGGCGCCGACCAGCAACAGCAGCGCGACCCACGCGGCATGGCCCGACACAAACGTGAAAGCGAGTAGCGACGCGGCGGAGAGGACAAAACCGCCAACGAGCGCAGGCTTGGTGGCGCCGCGGTCCATGAGTCTGGACATCAGGAGGCCACCCGCGATGCCGCCGCCCTGGATGAGCACCGCCCCGCGCAACGCATCGCCCAGCTTCCAGCCGGAATGCTCCAGCATCGTAGGCAGCCAGCTGATCAGCACGTAGAGGTTGAAGAGGTTCAGTATCAGCAAGCCCCAGAGCAGCAGTGTGCGCGCCCGGAGCATAGAGCCCAGCAGCTCGAGCGGGGACACACGCGGAGTCACGCCACTGGCGTGCCTGATCACGCTCGCCGGATCGACGTCGGGCGCGATTCGGCGCACGTAGCGGGCGATTCGCGGATCCCCCGGACGCCGCA
>JBDTUL010000729.1:0-3250 GCA_040007735.1 Gammaproteobacteria bacterium
GGTCTTACGGCCGGTCCCTCCCACCCCCCAAGCGAACGAGGCGCCGCAGGTACCGCGCGATCCCTCGGGCACTCTTGTGCGTAGCTGGCCTCAGCCACAACAAGTACCGCCCCGCAGCGGCAAACCTAACCAAGGTGGAGTTCGCGGGCTTGGCGCCGAGTCCCTCAGAGCCTCAAAGCCGCATCGGCATAACGACGTAACGAGCATTCGTAGTGCCGGGCGCCCGAATCAAACAGCTGCTGTTCGCATCAGTCAGCCCGATCTCGACCTTCTCGGTCTCAATCGCAGCCAAGGCGTCCAACAGGTAATTCACGTTGAACCCGACCTCGAGCTCGTCGCCCGTGTACGCGACCTCGATCGTGTCTTCAGCCTCTTCTTGCTCAGGATTGTGAGCCTGCAAGGTGAGCAGGTCCGGCTTAACAACCAGGCGAATCCCCCGGTACTTCTCGTTCGACAAAATCGCAGTCCGCTGCAGCGCCTGCCGCAAAACTTCGCGATCAGCCTCGACCAGCTTGGTGGGATTCGCAGGTATCACGCGCCCATATTCGGGGAAACGGCCGTCAATGAGCTTCGAAGTGAAGCGAATATTCCCAACTTGGGCCCGAACGTGATTAGTCCCGACCGCCAGCTCCAGATTCCCGTCCGAGCCGAGAATGCGCTGCAGCTCCAGAACGCCCTTCCTCGGCACGATGACCTGCTGGGCAGTCTTGGCTCGCGTAGACAGTTCTGTCTCGCATAGCGCGAGCCGATGCCCGTCGGTCGCCACAGCACGCAGAGACTTGCCTTCAGTCTCGAGCAGCATGCCGTTGAGGTAATACCGCACGTCCTGCTGCGCCATCGAGAAATGCGTCTTGTCGATGAGCCGACGGAATTCGCCTTGGCTCACGGTGAGCGTCTGCTGCGAATTGATCTCGTCGACTATCGGGAATTCCGCGGCAGGTAGTGTCGACAGCGTGAAGCGGCTGCGACCTCCCTTCAGCGAAACGCGATCGCCTTCCGTGCTGAGCGTGACGCTCGTCTTCTCCGGAAGCGCTTTGAAAATATCCAGCAGCTTGCGGCCTGGCACGGTGACATCGCCTGCCATCTGCACGCTAACACCGCTGGTAGCAACCAGCTCCACTTCGAGATCCGTGCCGGTGATGCTTAGTCGATCATCACGAGCGGACAGCAGCACGTTCGCGAGAACGGGCATGGTCTGCCTGCGTTCCACCACGCCAATCACGCTCTGCAGGGGCAAGAGAATGTCTTCGCGAGACGCTGTCAGCTTCATGAATAACTCTTTGTCTTCAGTTCTTAGATCTTAATCTCTTTAGGATTTAGATCTTAATAGTTGTAGTAATAGGGCCTGTGAATAACGGGGAAAACGCGACATGTGGAGCCTGATCAACATGTTGAGACACCGTTTACGACCCCTCAATCCGGGGATGACCTGCCCATCACCTGTGCATGGCCTGTGTGTAACTTTATCCCCAGTTTTATCCACAGGAAATGCACACGGTTAATCACATCATCCCGCCAGGGTTCTCAACAGGTTCGAGTAGTCCTCGTTCATGCGTTGTTCTTCGACTCGCAATTCCTTGATGCGCTTGCAGGCGTGAATCACGGTGGTGTGGTCGCGTCCGCCAAAGGCATCGCCGATCTCCGGAAGACTGTGCGTCGTCAATTCCTTCGCCAGTGCCATGGCCACCTGCCGCGGCCGCGCCACCGAGCGGCTGCGTCGCTTCGACAGTAGATCCGCCATGCGCACCTTGAAGTAGTCCGCGACTGTCTTCTGAATGTTCTCGATGGTGACCAGCTTCGCCTGCAGTGACAACAGGTCTTTCAGCGCTTCACGCGTAAAGTCCAGCGTTATCGGCTGCCCGGTGAACCGAGAGTTCGCAATAACGCGGCGCAAAGCGCCTTCGAGTTCACGAACGTTCGAGCGGATGCGCTGGGCGATGAAGAAGGCCACCTCTGGCGGCAGCATGACCCCCGAGGCCTGCGCCTTCGTCATGAGGATGGCCACGCAGGTCTCGAGCTCCGGCGGCTCGATGGCCACCGTGAGCCCCCAGCCGAACCGCGACTTGAGGCGTTCCTCCAGCCCGTCCACCTCTTTCGGGTAGCGGTCGCAGGTGAGGATGATCTGGTGCTGGCCTTCCAGCAGCTCGTTGAACGTGTGGAAAAACTCTTCCTGCGAGCCGGTCTTGTTCGCGAAGAACTGGATGTCGTCGATCAGCAGGGCATCGAGCGAGCGATAGGCGGTCTTGAAGTCGCCGATCTTGTTGTGCTGAAGCGCGCGCACCATGTCGCCGACGAACCGCTCGGAGTGCACATAGGCGACCCGCGCGTCCGTGATGCGCTCCTTGATGAGGTGCGCAATGGCATGCATGAGGTGCGTCTTGCCCAGGCCGACGCCACCATAGATGAACAGCGGGTTGTAGGCGTGCCCTGGATTTTCGGCCACCTGGAGCGAGGCGGCCTTGGCGAGCTGGTTACTCTTGCCTTCGACGAAGCTTGCGAAGGTGAAGTCCGGGTTGATGCGCGCGCCGACCACCAGCCCGTCCGGGCGCCGCGGACGCGATGCCGGCAGCTCAGGAGGCGCTATGGCGGACGGAACCACGCTCCCGTTCCGCGAGCCTACCTCCACAGTAACGATGGGCACATCGCCCGTGCCGCCGTTCTGGAGCAGCTCGCCAATGCGGGTGAGCAAGTTGTTGTTCACCCAGTCCACTACGAAGCGGTTGGGGGCCAGGAGCTTGATGGACCCTGCGCGCTCCACGACCTGAAGAGGCCGCACCCACGTATTGAACAGTTGCTCGGGCAGCTCCGCTTCAAGCGCGCGCACGCAACGAATCCAGAGCGACGCTTCCACGAGCAAGGGTCTCCCGCGAATGTCTTTTGAGCGAGGGTGGAGGAAAGGGGTGCGGAGTCTATACCTACCTGCGCGGATGCTGAAGGTGTGCGTGTTGACACTTTGGGGGGCTCGGCTTAGCCTTGCCGGCCTTTTCTGGAGCCCGTTCCGACATGAAGCGTACGTATCAACCGAGCAAAGTGCGCAGAGCGCGCACGCATGGGTTCCGTGCGCGCATGGCAACCCAGAATGGCCGCAAAGTGCTGGCCCGCCGCCGTTCCAAGGGCCGCGCCAAACTCATCAGCCACGAGCGCGCCGGTATAGGGCACAGCTTCAGGTGTTCCAGTGTCGACAGGCCGCACGGTGATGCGCACCGTGTCGGCGCTGCCGGAAAACACGGCGATCTCCACCGGCTTGCCG
>JBDTUL010000730.1:0-3241 GCA_040007735.1 Gammaproteobacteria bacterium
GCGAGTTGGATACTCCGGCGGATTGAACATGACCGAGACTCATCTGTCCGGCCCACCGGGGTTCACCGGCTGGCGAGACACCCACGCACGCGTGGTGGGCGAGGCTGTTCTCAGGCTCCAGTCCGTGTTTATGACCATGTGGTACAACACCACTGGCGAGAACCTCTTCCACGAACGTCACTTTCCTGAGCCTGCCGACCGCCGGCCGCTCCCGATCCAGGTTGTCAACTCCGGACCTGATTCACGATGGCGGGCAATCCTCAAGTCGTACATCATCATGGTGACCCTGGCGCGACACCACGTCTACCTGCAGTCGCCGTTTCTGATTCTGAACGACAGCCTGGCTGATGCCATGAAGGCGGCCGCTCTGGCCGGCATCAAGGTCTGGGTGATGATCGCTCCTCGGGGAGGAGAGGGGCAGCTGGCCTACCGCGCCGGGATGACCTACGCGCGCGAGCTGGCCGACGCCGGCGTGCGAGTGCTGCTGTACAGAGGAGCATACTTTCACGCCAAGACCGTCTGTGTCGACTCGAAGATCTGCTCCATCGGATCGGCGAACATGGACATTCGGAGCTTCTCGATCAACTACGAGACCAATCTGGTCATCTATGACGAGAGCATCACGAAGGAGCTCGAAGCCGACTTCGAAAGAGACATGGACCACTGCGTAGATTTCTCGGTGTCCCTGTACGATGCGCAGCCGCGACGCACGCGACTGCTCGACTCGGTGATGCGCCTGTGTTCACCACTGTTGTGAGTCCAGCCGGCCGCCGGTGCGCCGGCTGGCGTCAAGAACGTGGTCCGACGGGCTGGGACTTTCTGGGGTGCCGTGGCTTCAATCGCCGCCGCTGCACGCTTCGCCGAACGGCCGTGGCTGTCGCGGCCGCAGCCGCGTCGACGGCGGGTCGAACTGCCGAATCCCGCCGCTCCACGACGACGCTGGGAAGGCCGCTGAGGACCACCTTGATCAGACAGGCGTGATCGACGCCGCCTCGCGGCCCGTTGACGTCGGACAGGCGTACGCTGATTCGTTCGATCGACGAGGCGAACTTCCCCAGCCTCATCCCGAGCTTTCGTTTGATGTAGTCTCGATCGTCGCTGTCGAGCGCCGCACCCACTACGCGCACATGTGCCGTCGGGGATATCGCATTTGTCCGTCCCTTGGCGTGTTTCTCCGCACGTGGCATGGTCGAAGGGAGAGCCGAGCGCTGAGCAGTCGACCGCTGAGGACGTCGGCCCCGTCTCGGCCCGGTGGGAGAGCGCGGCGCCTTCTTCCCTCCGACCACTCCGCTGCCTGGCGGGCGTCGCAGGGGTGCCCGTTCGGTCCTCACCGTCGGCCGCGTCGCCCCGCGGCCGAGCTGGTCGAGCAGGTCAGAGGCTGTCACGATCCCGACGACCCGCTCATGGTCGACGACGGGCAGGGAGCCGACAGTTCGTCCCCGCATCAGATTGGCGGCCTGCCGGAGCGTCGTGGCGGGAGTGGCAGTCACGACATCGGCGGCCATCAGATCACGAACGGAGCGGTTGACTTCGGATGCCGCTCCTCTTGTGCCGCCAAGGTCGCGCTCGGAGACGATACCCACCAGTCGAGCGTGATCCACCACGACGAGATGGCGGATGCGGTGCTGGCGCATCTTCACCCGCGCCGCGCTCGCGCGCTCGTCAGCTTCAATCGTGACTACTTCAACGCTCATGACGTCTCGGATTCGCATGTAGCTCCTCCTGGCAATCGGCGAGCCCGAACCGGTCAGCATGCAGGCGCAACCGTTATGGGCGCCAAGTCAACCGACGCAGACCGTGGCGTTTCTCAGAACTCGCCCGTTCTGTAGAGACGCTTCAGGTTGCGTGCCGCAACAGGCGAAAGTAGCGTCTCGCCCCAGACCGCCAAGGTATGCGGGTCGTCGCTTACAGATGCCATCTATACTCCGTCGTTGATATGGGCCAAAACGGCTGTGCACGGGGTCGGGCCTTGTCATGTGACGTTTCACGAAGAAACCCCGGCTTTCAGACTGAAACGCCCCCGGCTCTAAGAGCGTCCCTCCTGCCCCCCAAGGCTGGCCGTCGAAAGGATCCCGAGCAGGTGGTGGTTCACTGATTGCTATGAACCAAAGCTGATTGAAGATCGCCGAAGTTCAAGCATGGAGAATGCGATGATCGAATTCAAGCAAATCCTCTGCCCGGTTGATTTGAGCGAGTCGTCGGTCCGTTCCCTCGCCCATGCCGCCGCCCTGGCGCATTGGCTTGCCGAAGAAGAGCCCCGCGCATCAGCCCACTTCAATGTTCCCGAGTACCGCCGCTATGTGGTCGCGGACGCTGAGGAGCGGCTGCGGGTTCTTGTGGCCGGGGAGTCTCGGACGTGGTCCGAAATCGACAGCGTTGTCGTGCTTGGACGGGCCCATCGCGAAATCCTTCGCGCGGCGGCGGCGAAACCCGCCGACCTGATCGTCATGGGCGCCCAGGGCCGGGGTGGTATGGACCTCGCACTGTTCGGATCAACGACCCAACAGGTTATCCGGGGCGCGCCGTGCCCGGTCCTCACCGTGCGCGGGCCGCAACAAGCCTGAGCCGGAACACTGGGACGGCTGCGGCGGGGCAGCTCGTCGGTGGAGCGCGCAGCGACGCAGAATCGTGCGGGCGCCCGGTGGGCGCGCGGTCAGCAACCGCCGCCGCGCATGAACCGTGCGGCGCTCGAGTCGCTGCTACTCGATAAGGCAACTGCCGCGGCGATCTGCACCCGCATTTCACTTTGTAAGTACATTACAGTGTGAAATCACGCTCTGGGCGCAAGCTCCGGAGCGCGATTCGCAATGACGCTTCCCTAGCCAAGGGATCCGCGGAATTGGCGCGCCTGGTTCGATTTTTCGGCGGGATCGTTCCTTGCGATATGAGTGTGCACTGGAGGAGATATGAAGCATCGAAGCATCGTTATGGGAATTCTGCTGGTGCTCACGGCGGCGCTCGCCACCGGGAGTGTGCTGCTCCTGGGCTATATCACGGCTGCGGCGTCGTTTCTGGTCATCATCGGTCTGCTGGTCAGAAGGGCTCGTCGGACGCTGCCGTCAATCCACTCGTCACCCGCACCGTCGTTCGATGTGGAAGATCGCGAGGCGGCGTGACGGCTTCCTGGGCGGAGAGAACACTCAATCCCGTCGTGCGGCCCGCCGCCGGGGCCGACGTGCGGCTTGCTGATACGGAGGATCGACGACGCCGGCTGGCAGCTGAACGCGCGACGGACAGCGTG
>JBDTUL010000731.1:0-3240 GCA_040007735.1 Gammaproteobacteria bacterium
AATTTACGGTAAATCTCTCAGCCGCCCGGCGATTGAGGGCCTCTTGAAGAACTCAAGAAGCCCTCAATCGCCGGGCGGCTGAAGAGGCAGCCGAAAAGCAGTGATTAGTCGCGTCGGCCAGAGCGTGCCAACGCCGTAATCACCACGCCCACCACAAAGCCAATCCCAAGCGCCCAGGCAGTCGCCCGATAGGGCTCAGCCTCAACTCTTTCCTGAAGCTCATTGACCCGATCCCGCGTCCAGCCCTTTGCCTGGGCGGTGCTGCCGCGAAGGGCATCGGCCGCCGCATCTTTGGCGGCGCGGAGGTGATCTTTCACTTGTTCGGCGCTCGCGCGGCTGCTGGATGTGCTGTCGCCGTTGCGGGGGCTCGTGCTGTTCTCGACCATGGTGCGCTCCTTGAAATTCTTCCGCCGGATGAGGCAGGAGAACGGTAAGGAGCACGGTTTGTTCCCACGCCGCTCGCGTCTCGCGAGAGGTGTTACGCGGCGAGCTCGCCGCGAATGCACTTCAGGTAGAGCTGCTCGAACTGCTTCGTATCCACCGGAAGGGGATTGCCGCCGGTCGAAGGGTCTGCAAAGGCTTGCGGGGCGAACTCGGCGGCATGCTCCAGGCGCACGCCAATATCCGCGAGCGTGTTGGGAATTCCGACGGTACGGCGCAGCTCGAGCACCCACTCGAGCACGCCCTCGAACGAGTGATTGCCGAGACCGAGATAAGCCGCAAGCCGACCGAGCTTCTTGTCGATGGCCTCGCGATTCCACTTCAGCACGTAGGGCATCACCACCGCATTCGTCAGCCCATGGTGCGTGTTGAGATTCGCCCCGCAGGGGTGACTCAGGCTGTGCATCGCGCCGAGCCCTTTCTGAAAGGCCGTCGCACCCATGGTCGAGGCGATCAGCATGTGAGAGCGCGCCTCGATGTTATGTCCTTCGCGCACTGCAGCGGGCAGCCACTCCTTTATAAGGCGCATTCCCTCGACCGCGATGCCTTCGGCGAGCGGGTGATAGGACGGCGCGCAGTACGCTTCGAGGCAGTGAGACAACGCGTCCATTCCGGTTGCGGCCGTCACGGGCGCGGGCAACCCGACAGTGAGCTCCGGATCTTCGATGACGATAGCCGGCAGCATGCGCGGATGAAAAATGATCTTCTTGGTGTGATCGGCCGTGTCGGTGATCACTGAGGCGCGGCCCACTTCGGAGCCGGTGCCCGCCGTGGTGGGCACGGCGATGACGGGCGCCATGCCATCCACATTCACACGCGTGAACCAGTCTTCGCGATCTTCGAAATCGAAGAGAGGACGCATCTGGCCAACCATCAGCGCGACGGCCTTGCCTACATCCAATGCGCTGCCGCCGCCGAATGCGATGACACCGTCGTGCGAGCCTTTGCGAAAAGCCGCGACGCCACGTGTGACGTTCTCTTCGACCGGGTTCGCCTGCATGTCCGAATAGACCGCGCTGCTGAGGCCCGCATCGGCGAGCACCTTGACGGCATTTGCGATCATGGGAAGTTTAGCCAGGCCCGGATCCGTGACGATGAGCGGGCGTGAGATGTTCAGCGTGCGACACGCATCGGGCAGCTCTTTGATCCGGCCGGCGCCGAAGCGAATGGCGGTGGGGTAATTCCAGTTTCCCTTGAGATTCATGGGAGGCCTCGGTGGCGCAGTGGCGCCGCTCATCTAATCAATCTATCGCGGGTGAGACAGCTGTTGCCCGGCTCGAGAGCCGGGGCAGGTCATCCCAGGATTGAGGGGGCGTAAACGGTGTCTCAACATGTTGATCGGGCTCCACAAGCGCCGATCAAGTGCGCATTCGCAGGTGGAACGACTTCGGGCGCGTCAGGTGCTCGTATCCTACGCGCGAGAGCGCACAACCCCGGCCGGAGTCTTTCACCCCTACCCACGCCAGCGCGGGGTCGAGATAGTCGCAGCGGTTCATGAACCACGTGCCGGTCTCTATGCGGTCGCCGAGCGTGAGCGCAGCGTCCGCGTCTTCGGTCCAGATCGCCGCCGTCAGGCCAAAGTCGCTGTCATTCATCAGCGCGACCGCCTCTTCATCGTTGCGCACTTTCATGACACCGGCAACGGGGCCGAAAATCTCTTCGCGCATGACGCTCATCTTGTGGTCGACATTCAGCAGCAACTGAGGCGCCATGTAGGGCGTTCCTGAGCGGTTAGCCGAGAACTGCTTCTCATCGATCGCCCCACGCGCGCCCGCTGAAATGCTGGCCGCAACCTGCTTTCGAACCTGCTCCGCAGCTGCGGTTCGCACGACCGGACCCAGCGTAGTGGCCTGATCCGTTGGATTGCCGAGAACGTACTGATTCGTCAGCGCAACCGCACCCGCAACGAAGTCGTCATACAGCTTTTCGTGAACATAGATGCGTTGAATGCCGCAGCAGGATTGGCCGCTGTTGAAGAACGCACCATCAACGAGATTCTCGACGGCGTGCGCCAGGTTCGCGTCGTGCCGCACGTACGCAGGGTCGCAGCCACCCAACTCGAGACCCGCGCCGATGAAGCGCTCGGCCACCGCGCGTTGAATGGCGTGACCGCCCGAGACTGAGCCGGTGAACGCAACGAAATCCACACGAGGATCTTTCACTACGCCTTCTGTATCCGCGTGTGACAGATCGAGCACTTGGAAAACTCCCTCAGGGAGGCCCGCCCGGCGGAAGCATTCCGCAAAACGCTCGGCGCACAGCGGGGTCTGCGCAGAGTGTTTCAGCACGACGGCATTGCCCGCCATGATGGCTGGCACGACGCTGTTTACTGCAATCAGGTAAGGGTAGTTCCAGGCCGCGACGGTGAACACCACGCCCAGCGGCTCCCGGCGCACGAAACGCTTGAAGTCATCTTTCGGACCAGCGTCGACATCCGCGAGTGCGCTCGGTGCGATATCTATCATGTACCGCGCCCGCTCGAGCGCGCCGCGCACTTCGCTCGCCGAATAGCGAATGGGTCGCCCCATTTGCCACGTCAGCTCCAGTGCGATGGCGTCTTTGCGCTCTTCGAAGGCATCGCAGAATCGGCGGCAGATTGCCGCGCGATCGCCAATCGGCACGGCGCGCCATGCGCGTTGCGCCTTTACGGCGCGATCGAGCGTGGCATTGATGGCGGGCTCGTCGGCGAGCGGGCGCTCGACGTATACCGACCCGTCTACCGGGCTGATTGTTTTTTGGATGGCCATGAATTGGAGATTATCTGACCAGGGGCAGTGAATACACTCCCAGCCGCCCGGC
>JBDTUL010000732.1:0-3238 GCA_040007735.1 Gammaproteobacteria bacterium
CACCGACGAGCGCCTCCGCGTCCTGAGCGACCTGAGACATGTTCAAAGTGAGATCCTGCTGCCGGCCGTTGCGCATCACCGTGACGTGCGCCTCGCTCGAGGAGCCGAGGGTGGAGAAAATCTCCTGGCCCCGGGCGGGATCGTCGAGCGGCGTGCCGTTCACGGCCGTCACCAGGTCGCCCGGGCGCAGGCCGAGACGTGTAAACGCTTGCCGGTTGCGTCCGGGGTAAACGCGATAGCCGCGCTGCTTGCCCTGGGCGAACACAGGTTGCGGCCGCATGATGTCAGTCAGCACCCCGGGCTCGGAGGTAATCAGCTGGCGCATGCGCTCCGCAATGGGGTTTTCCGTCGCAAGATTGGCGGCCGGCGGGGGCGCGGACAGGCCGATTCCGTTGTTCTGGCGGGGCAGGGCGAGCGATTCGAGGGTGCCGTTGCGGTCGAGGATGACGCGGTCGTTGAACACGGAGTGGAGCTTTACTCCCCCGGGCACCGTGTCTCCCACGGCGAACACCTTGGCCGAGGTGGCGTTCTCACCGAGGATGGCGAGGCCATTGCGCGGATCGTCCGCGGCGATGATGCCGGTGAGGACGAGCGCCATGGTCGTTTGCGGGGCGTCCGCCGCGTTGGCGTCCGCCGGGGCGCCGGATTTCGGCGTTCCGAACAGGTCGCTGTTGGCGATGGCGGCAACATTCAGCCGCTGGGCCGGGGCCTGCGAGGCCCCGCTCGGCGCAGAACTTGCGTCGAGGGCACCGGCTTTTCCACCAGTGAGGTCCGTTACGATGAGCGCAGCCTGCACGCCTAGCGCGAGCGCCAGCACCCAGGTCGCAATGCGCGGGCCGTGTGCGAGCATGATCTCGCGCCACCGGTCCGGTGCGGGCAGATTCTCGAGCCAGGAGGCTGCATTCATTAGCTGGATTGGCCCTCGAGCCTTGCAAAAAACGCGGCGCGCTCCAAGTGTCCGGTGACGCCGGCCACGCGCGCGCGGGCGCCATCATACGAGTGTGAGAACGAGCGTCTCAAGCAATTGTTTTCGTTCGCTAAACTACGTCACGTTCACCGGCGCTTGTGTTGCTGAATGGCGACCCATATAAAGATGAACATGTCAGACCCACAGACCGCACGTCCCGACACCGGCGTTGTCGTTGAAGAAGCGCGTCCGCAGGTCAAGCAGCCACCGCTGTATCAGGTAGTTCTATTGAACGACGATTACACGCCGATGGAGTTCGTGGTCGACGTACTCGAGAAATTTTTCGCGCTGAACCGGCCCACGGCGACGCGCATCATGCTGGAGGTTCACACGAAGGGTAAGGGCGTCTGCGGAGTGTTCACCTACGAAATAGCGGAAACCAAGGTAGCGCAGGTCACAACCTACGCTCGTGACAACCACCATCCGCTCATGTGCACTCTCGAAGAAGCCTGAAGCCTTCGGAAGGTTCTAACGTGCTGTCCAACGAACTTGAATACTGTCTCAACGATGCGTTTCACCAGGCGCGTGAAGCCCGTCATGAGTACCTCACCGTCGAGCATTTGCTGCTCGCCATCCTCGACACTCCGAAGGTTCGGGAGATCCTGCGCGCCTGCGGCGCGGACCTCGTGAAGCTCAAGCAGGAGGTCAAGGAGCACATCGATAGCTCGACCCCGCGGCTCGACGAATCCGAGGAACGTGAGGTCCAGCCCACGCTTGGGTTCCAGCGTGTTCTGCAGCGTGCCGTGTTCCATGTGCAGTCGAGTGGCAAGAAAGAAGTCGGCGTCGCCAACGTGCTGGTCGCCATCTTCAGCGAGAAACAGAGCCAGGCGGTCTACCTGCTGAATCGTCAGCACGTGGCCCGGCTCGATGTGGTGAATTACATCTCGCACGGACTTTCAAAGATCGCCGAGGAGAAGACCACGGAGAAAGAGGAAGGCCAGCCCGAGGGCGAACGTGACCCGGAAGGTGGCGGCAGCGCGCTCGAGAAATACACGACCAATCTCAACCGCCAGGCGCAGGACGGGAAGATCGATCCGCTCATCGGGCGCAAGCTCGAGGTCGAGCGCACCATCGAGATTCTCTGCCGCCGGCGCAAGAACAACCCGCTGTACGTCGGTGAAGCCGGCGTCGGCAAGACCGCCATCGCCGAGGGGCTGGCGCGTCTCATCGTCGAAGGCAAGGTGCCGGAAGTTCTGACGGACTGCACCATCTACGCCCTCGACATGGGCTCGCTGATCGCAGGTACCAAGTACCGCGGCGACTTCGAGAAACGCCTGAAAGGCGTCATCACGGAGCTCAAGAAACAGCCCGGGGCCATTCTCTTTATAGATGAGATCCACACCGTAATTGGTGCAGGTGCAGCATCGGGCGGCGTCATGGACGCTTCGAACCTGATCAAGCCGGTGCTCACGAACGGCGAGATCCGCTGCATCGGCTCGACCACGTACAACGAATACCGCGGCATCTTCGAGAAGGATCACGCTCTCGCGCGGCGATTCCAGAAGATCGATGTCGTGGCCCCCAGTGTGGCCGAAACCGTCGAAATCCTGCTCGGCCTCAAGAGCCGGTTCGAAGACCACCACGGCGTGAAATACGCGGACGACGCGCTGAAGGCGGCGGCCGAACTCGCCGAGCGTCATATCAACGAGCGGCAGCTCCCGGACAAAGCCATCGACGTGGTGGACGAAGCCGGTGCCCGCCTGCGCCTGAAGCCCATCGCGGAACGCGAAACCACCGTGGAAGTGCGGCACGTCGAAGACGTGGTCGCCCGCATGGCGCGCATTCCGGCGAAGAGCGTTTCCACCTCCGACAAGGAGGTGCTCAAGAACCTCGAGCGCAACCTGAAACTCTCGATCTTTGGCCAGGACAAGGCCGTGGATGCCCTTGCTTCCGCCATCAAGATGGCGCGGTCGGGGCTGGGCGACCAGCGGAAACCGGTTGGCAGCTTCCTGTTTGCCGGCCCCACCGGCGTCGGCAAGACCGAAGTCACCCGCCAGCTCGCACTCGTCCTCGGTGTGGAATTCCTCCGGTTCGACATGTCCGAGTACATGGAACGCCACACGGTCTCGCGTCTCATCGGCGCGCCTCCGGGCTACGTGGGCTTCGATCAAGGCGGCTTGCTCACCGAAGCCATCACGAAGCATCCGCACTGCGTGCTGCTGCTGGATGAAATCGAGAAAGCGCATCCGGATGTCTTCAACCTGCTGCTGCAGGTCATGGACCACGGCACGCTCACCGACAACAACGGGCGCAAGGCCGACTTCCGCAACG
>JBDTUL010000733.1:0-3238 GCA_040007735.1 Gammaproteobacteria bacterium
AAGCATGACTACGGTGTGGCACGGGAACATCACGCCGCGCCGGCCGCGGAGGCCCGTTGAGCTGCCGGTGGTCAATGGCGCCCAAGCGCTGCGAATCGACCAGGGTGCGGAGATGGGGCGGTTCAACATGGGATCGACGGTGATTCTGGTGATGCCGCCCGGCACGACGGAATGGCGGCCCGAGATGAAAGCGGGTGGCGTTATCCGCATGGGGCAGGCGCTGGCGCGAGTTGTGTTGCCGACGTGAGTGGCTATGCGATGGGGCTGGGCGAGCATCGACAAGTCGCCCGCTTGGGGCGGGTCGCGCCGTGAGCGACAGCTGGCGCCCCACAGCGACGCGCGCGATGCTGGAACAGCGCGCTTTGGCGCTGGCACGCGTGCGCGGTTTCTTTGGCGCGCGTGGCGTTCTCGAGGTCGACACGCCCATCGTTGTGAACTCGCCGGTCACCGATGTTCACATTCACTCGGCGGAGGTGCGCTTCCCCGATGCAGCGATGCGGGGCGAGGCAGCCCTCTTCTTCCTGCATACCTCGCCGGAGTTTGCGATGAAGCGCCTGCTCGCGGCGGGAAGCGGCGATATCTATCAAATCTGCCACGTCGCTCGCGGCCTCGAACGGGGTCGCCATCACAACGCGGAGTTCACTCTCATCGAGTGGTATCGCGCGGGCTTTCCGCTCGAACAGCTGATGGATGAAGTGGAGGCCCTCGCCCGTGACGTGCTCGGCCCGCGTGCCGCCGCGATGGGTTCTGAGCGCCTCACCTATCGCGACGCCTTCCAGCGTGAGCTACAGATCGACCCCTTCACCTGCACGCTCGAGGCGCTGAAGGCGGCCGCCAGAGAGATTGGGTTTGAGGCGCAGGAGTCCGCGCGCGATGAGCTGCTGGAGCTGCTGATGGGCGCCCGCATCGGCCCGCGGCTCGGCAAGAACGCGCTGACGTTCATTCATCGCTATCCGGCATCGCAGGCCGCCCTCGCCCGCCTCGACCCCAGCGACCCTCGTTGCGCGCTACGCTTCGAGCTGTATTGCGAGGGCA
Source organism: Gammaproteobacteria bacterium (assembly GCA_040007735.1). Lineage (GTDB taxonomy): Bacteria > Pseudomonadota > Gammaproteobacteria > Steroidobacterales > Steroidobacteraceae > JADGHX01. Next base: position 1,036 of record JBDTUL010000733.1, read on the forward strand.
TCGAACTCGCAAATGGTTTTCACGAGCTGGCTTCGTCCGACGAGCAGCGCGCCCGATTCGAGCAGGACCGGCAGGAGCGTGCGCTTCGAGGCCTGCCAACCCACGCGCTCGATGAAAACCTGATCAGCGCGCTCGCCGCCGGCCTGCCAGACGCCGCAGGCGTGGCGCTAGGATTCGATCGGCTGCTGATGCTCGCCACCGGGGCCAGTCACATCGATGAAGTGTTGGCGTTTCCAATCGAACGGGCGTAATGGACGTGACGGATGGTCTATAGAGATGGAAGTCTCTATTGAATTCCCTCCCAGCCGCCCGGCGATTGAGGGCCTCTTGATATGAGTCACGATTCCACCCGCTACGAATTCAAAAACAAACCCGCTGCCTACGCATCCCTCGCCAGCGAGCTGAAAGGTTTGCTGACCGGCGAACACGACCTCATAGCCAACGCCGCAAACACCACCGCGCTCATCTACGACGCGCTACCGGACATCAACTGGTGCGGTGTGTATCTGCTGAAGGGCGGCGAGCTAGTGGTAGGCCCCTTCCAAGGAAAACCCGCCTGCGTACGCATCGCACTGGGTAAAGGCGTCTGCGGAACCGCAGCCGCCCAACGCGAGACCATCGTAGTACCCGACGTGAACGAGTTCCCCGGCCACATCGCATGTGACGCGGCGTCTCGCTCGGAGATCGTGATTCCGCTGCTGGCCGGTGAAGAATTGCTGGGCGTGCTCGACCTGGATAGCCCAAGCCCCGCCCGTTTCGACGACGACGACCGCCGCGGACTCGAAGCGCTCGCCAGTGTGTTCCTGGCGAGCCTCGAACCTTAGGACTTCGCCCGCGACACGTATTGCCCCGTGCGCGTATCGATGCGAAGCACTTCACCTTCATTGATGAACAGCGGCACACGCACGACAGCGCCCGTCTCGAGCTTCGCGGGCTTCTGACCGCCGGTGGCGGTATCGCCGCGCACGCCCGGATCGGTCTCGACCACCTTGAGATCGATGTGCGGCGGCGGCGTGACCACCAGCGGCTCGTTGTTCCACAGGGTAATGATGCAAATGGTGCCGTCTTTCAGCCACTGGGCGCCATCGCCCACCGATGCCTTGCTGGCGGTGTACTGCTCGAAATTGTCCGGCACCATGAAGTGGAAGAAATCCCCTTCCTGGTAGAGGTACTGCATTTCCTGGTCGACCACATCCGCCGCTTCCAGCGATTCACCGGACCGCCAGGTGCGCTCGATGGTGCGACCGGTCTTGAGGTTGCGAATCTTGATGCGGTTGAACGCCTGGCCCTTGCCGGGCTTCACGAATTCGTTTTCGACGATTGCAAACGGCTCGCCATCGATCAGCACTTTCATGCCGCCACGGATTTCGCTGGTCGTGTAACTCGCCATTTGATTCTCGCAATGAGGCCTGCAGAATGGCCCCTTAGTTCGGCACGCTTCGCGCCGTTTAATGGACCGGGTCGCCCCGGCCCCTGTCTGGTTCCGGGCACTGCCCGTGAAAAGTCGCGCATGATAACGACATCCCCCCACAGCCGCCACCCGAGCCCGGCCGCAGGCCGCTGGCAGCACGAAATGGCTTCCGCCATCACCCGCCCCGAAGCACTCATCGAAGCTCTGGGGCTCGATCCGGCGCTCATCGAGCCCGCCCGGGCAGCGGCGTCGAAGTTCCGGTTGCGCGTGCCACTGAGCTATGTCGCCCGCATGCGCCGCGGGGATGCGCAGGACCCGCTGTTGCGGCAGGTGCTGCCCCTCGCCCAGGAAAACGACCCGGCGGCGAACTACACCGCCGACCCGCTCGGCGAGCACGCGGCGCTCCGAGCCCCCGGCCTCTTGCAGAAATACCAAGGTCGGGCCCTGCTCATCACCACCGCCGCCTGTGGCATTCATTGCCGCTACTGTTTCCGGCGCGAGTTTCCGTATTCCCAGCAAACGGGCGAGTCCACGCGATTCCGCGAGGCGCTGGATGAGATCGCGCGCGACCCCTCCCTCGAAGAAATCATCCTGAGCGGTGGGGACCCACTGGCGCTCGCGGATTCACGGCTGACATCGCTCACCGAGGAGCTCGCGAAGATCCCGCACATCAAGCGGCTTCGCGTGCACACGCGGCAGCCCATCGTGTTGCCCTCTCGCGTGGATGCAGGCCTCACGTCATGGCTGCGCGGCCTGCACTGGCCAGTGGTCTTTGTGCTCCACGCCAATCAC
>JBDTUL010000734.1:0-3238 GCA_040007735.1 Gammaproteobacteria bacterium
TGACAGGCCCGCGTTCCCGCTTTCGTCCCTGGTTGCTGATTTTGTTGATTGGGCTGGCCGCCGTCGCGACCACGATGCTTGGACTCAGAACTTATCGGACATTCACACTGCTAAGTTCAGCATACGACGTCGGCGTTCCGGAAGTCAGTACCGTCCGACCCTGGATGACCCTTGAATATGTCGCCACCGTGTACCGCGCGCCTGAGTCCGCGATGCGCGAGCACCTGGGGTTGACGGCGCAGACGCATTCCGACATCACGCTCAAAGCGCTTGCGCAGCGCATAGGCGTCTCACCTCAAGACTACGTCAAGCGTGTGCAGCGCGCTATCGTTTCGGTCGCGGCCGTCCGTGACGGGGCGGCCGCGCACGAAACGGCGGGCGAGTCTGAGGAGGTGGGTGAGGACGTCATCTCGGCAATCCTCGTGTACGGGTATCCCGCGCTAGCGCTGACGCTCCTCCTCGGCGCACTGGGGCTGCCGCTGCCGTCAGGTTTATCGTTGATCGTTGCGGGCTCACTCGCGGCGCAAGGGAAGATGAGTTGGCTTGTTGTTGCCGCGGTTGCCATCCCGGCCACAGTCGCAGGAGACCTCGCCGGCTACAGTGTGGGACGCGTTCTTGGGCGGAGCTTCCTGGATCGAGGAGGGCACTGGTTCGGCCTCACACCCCCGCGGCGCGCAAGGGTTGAGCGGCTCTTCGAGCGCTGGGGAGGCCTGACGGTGCTTCTCAGTCGAACGCTCGTTTCAGTGCTGAGCTCAGCGGTAAATCTCATCGCCGGTGCGGGCCGTTACCGGTTCGGTGCGTTCGTGATCTTCGGGATAATCGGGCGCATGCTCTGGACATCAGCGTATCTGGGCCTCGGCTATATCGTGAGTGGAGAGTTCGATCCAGCCGCTGATTTCTTAACGAGCCTGACTGGTTTTCTCGTTTCATTCGGACTTCTCGTAGCGCTAGGAGTCGCCCTGCGACGATCGCGCGTTCGCGAGAAGAATCTTGTGTGAGTCAGCGCTGCCCCAGCAGGCTGAGCGCCCCCACAAGGCGCGTTCCGCCCGGATTTTCTCAACTACCGCGCGAGCGACCTTGTGGGAATCGGAGCGCGTACTTCGGGAAGGGTTCTGACGCCGTGAAAGGGTTCCCAGATTCTTTCGCTTCGCTCTTTGATCCCGTTGGTCGCCTACCCGGGAAACGGCTCTATCCGTTTTTTTTCCAGACCTCGTGCCGGCCGTGGCTATTTCTTCTTCCGTGCAGCTTCCAGCGTCGCACTGTCCTGCGAAAGATCTTTCTTCTCGCCACGAACGGCCATCTTGTCCAAGTACACCTTTTCCGCGTCTCTGGACTCCGCCGCCATCTTGCCTTCGCTGTAGTCGGCCTTATTCCTCGCAATGGCGGTATTCAATCGCTTGATCTGGCGTTGCAGCGCGGCCTCGTCCGCCTTCATTTGCAGTGAGCCCGCATCATCCTCCGCAATGACCTTCGCCTCCCCTGCCGTCGCCTGCTGGGCGTTATAAACCTCGTACGCGTCCCTGGACTCCGCCGACATTCTGCCGGAGGCGGTGTCTTTCTTCAGCCTCACCTGATCAGCCTGCAGGCGCTTCAGTTGGCGCTGCAGTGCAGCCTGATCCGCCTTCAGTTGCGACGAGGCCTCCCTGACTGCGATCGGCTGCGCGGCTATGGCGGGGACAGTAGAAAACGCGAAGGCTGCGGCCAGCGCGGGCGCAACGCAAGCCTTGCTTAGCGATTTCATGTTCGTGATCATGATGGCTTTCCTTCGGGTCGACTTTTTGATTTACAAGATCGTCGTGTTCGCGTTGTCTGAGCATCGATGGCTGCACTCTAACCCGCAGATTGACTCGCGTAAGCTGCCGAAGGTCACTATCTGGTCGGCCGGAAGTCACGATTTGCAAGCTAGTCAAACCCATGTTTCCGCAAGCTCACCTTGGGCAGCAAGAATGACCGCGGAATCCGCCGCTCAATTTACGTGCGATGATCCCGCCATAGACCAACCAGGCCGCAACGCCCTCATGGGCAGCGAGCCGCACTACCGGGATTGAAGAATGACCGAACCGACTGGACCACTCAAGGGCATCAAGGTTTTCGACCTGACTCGCGTACTGGCGGGGCCGACCTGCGTGCAGATGCTGGGGGATCTCGGCGCCGACGTCATCAAGATAGAGAGGCCCGGTTCGGGTGACGACACGCGCGGCTTTGCGCCACCCTTCATGCCCGGAACCAAGGAAAGCGCCTACTTCGTGGGCGTGAATCGCAACAAGCGCTCTGTCACGCTCGACATCTCCAAGCCTGAGGGCCAGGAGATCGCGCTTGCGCTGATTGCGCAGAGCGACATCCTGGTGGAGAACTTCAAGGTCGGCGCGCTAGCGAAATATGGCCTCGGCTATGAACAGTTGCACGAGAGGTTCCCCAGCCTGATCTACTGTTCGATCACCGGCTTCGGGCAGACGGGTCCCTATGCGTCGCGCCCGGGCTACGACAGCCTGGTGCAGGCAATGGGCGGGGTCATGAGCCTCACTGGCGAGCCGAACGGTCTGCCTCAGAAAGTCGGCGTTCCATTGGCCGATTTGTTCGCAGGGCTCTACGGCAGCATCGGCATACTGGCCGCTTTGCGACACCGCGAGGCCACCGGCCAAGGCCAGCAGATCGACATTGGCATGCTGGACGCGAACGTGGCCTGGCTCGCCAACCAAGGCATGAACTACCTCGCCACCGGAGAGAACCCGCCGCGGCTCGGCAATCAGCACCCGAATATCGTGCCGTACCAGGTCTTCCCGACCGCCGACAGCTTCATGGTGCTCTCCATCGGCAACGACCCGACCTTCAAGCGCTTTTGCGACGGGTTCGGCTTGAGCCATCTGTTGGATGACTCGCGCTTTGCGACCAATGCCGCACGGGTAGAGAACCGCCAGCTCGTGACCGACACGCTGACGCCCGTGATGCAGACGAAGACGACGACGCAGTGGGTCGGTGAGCTGGAAGCACTGAAGATCGGCTGCGGTCCGATCAACACGCTAAAGGAGGTGTTCGCCGACCCCCAGGTGCAAGCGCGCGGTGCAGTGGTACAGATGCCTCACGTTGCGGCGACCGACGGTGTCAAGGTGATCGCCAATCCGGTACGTCTTTCCGAGACGCCCATCGACTACCGCCTACCCCCGCCCGTGCTGGGTCAACATACGGAGGATGTGCTGCAGGCACGTCTGGGGCTGGATGAGGCGGCCATGGCGTTACT
>JBDTUL010000735.1:0-3232 GCA_040007735.1 Gammaproteobacteria bacterium
CCGGCGAAGATCCCCGCGAGAACGAGCGCGGCACACCATCTGCTGGCGCGCATCAGTCGGCAGCGTCGACGAACCGGGACATACAGAGGGTCAGCGCGCCGGCAAACAGCTGCGCCTCGACGTCGCGGGGCAGGAGCTCGGCGGCCTGCACCGCCTGGGTGGCCGCTTCCGCCGATCGTCCGGACATGGCGTAGGCCTGGGCCGACCTGCATCGCGCCGGACCATCCTGTGAATCCGCGTCGACGGCCTGCCGGTACGCAGCGGCCGCCAGCCCGTGCTGTTTCCTGACGGTGAGCTCGTCGCCGCGTCGGATGGCGTCAGCTTTCAACGCCGCCGTGTCCAGGGATGCGCACGCGGAGGCGCCGATCAGGAGCAGGGCAAGAGCGGCCAGTGGTGACGGTCGCTTACAGAGCATGCGGGTCAACCTGAGGAAAATTCTCGCGAACCCCGCCCCGAGGGTTATCACTGTGGAACGGCTGTCATGATACCGCACGTGCCGCGCGCAGCTCAGCAGAGCGCAGCGATGGTCCTCGGGGTTCTGGGACCGTTGGTGTTTTTCCAGCAAGCAGGAGCGCAAGACTGTGTTTGGCAATCGGAGCGAGGCCAGTGAACTCGCCGCCGCCCGTCTGCTGACCGTCACGCGCACGGGCCGGATGCAACAGCTCAGCGCCCTGGCCCACCTGACCGCGGCGATTCGCGTCCACCATCGACGTCTGCGCGTCGCGTCGCTGCTGGCCAAACGGCTCCAGACTCACTTTCGCAGCGGTCGCGCTATCTCGATATCCGTCCCAACATTTCCGAATATTCGCGCCGATAGTTCTAACATCTCGACATCCGCCAGGATCGTTCTGTACCGTGCATCGTCCTTAAACTCTTTCCATCTTTCTGTAATCTGCATTTGCTGAGCTCTGCCTTGAAAAGCAAGTCCGTCGAATGAGCTCCCGCCGCCAAATTCCGGAACGGCGTTTACACTTGTATCCGAAAACTGGAGGCCGAGCGTGCGAGCAAGTTCGGCACGGTAAGAGGTGCTAGTAAACCATTCGTTGAAGTTGATACACACCTTTGGGGCAGGGAGCAGGTTGGATAGCGACAAATATTCCGTCGCGTGCTCCTTCCACAGTTCAGTCAGTCGATCGAAATCCTTGATCCGGGGGAGAAAGCCGGGGAGAAAGCCGGCCTTCATCCTGCTCGCAAAAAGGTTGAATGGGTCGCGCATAATCAGAATGTCGAAACGTTGACGACTCGGCCCAAGCCATCGATCGTGATTCTCCTCGAAAGTGTTCGTGCAAATACTCGAGAGAGCCTGATCTTCATGGTTATATATCAGTAGCTCTTTTCGGCCGAAGACGCCGTTGACGTCTTGAATCTCGCCATTCTGGACCTTGCGCGAGTCATGCTCGTCCCAAAGGTTCAGTCGTCTTATCAGACGGCCAGAGTTGTACTCCTCGAACTCCGACATTGTCGCGTAGGGGTTTTCCGAAGCGCCGCGGACGTCGCTGAGGAAGAAGATCCGCGTATTGCACTGAGACATAATCCAGTAAATGATCGGGTGATTACCACTTCGCTGAAGGCCGATAACTCGCATTTCACAGTCATTGACGACCGTGCTGGGGTCACTTGAATGTTCATGTGCCATACGATTCTGTCTCCATCTCGCCGCTATAAATCACTGAATACCGGCGAGCTCAGCTCGGACGTGTTTGCTCCTCGGTGGACAGCTGAAAACCGGCCATTCGCCGACACCGCAACAGCGGCCACTCCGCCATCCGGATCGAGACCACTGGAGTTCTACTTCGTCGGCTCCTCGGAGCGCAAGTCGGTCTGGACTTTCGTGCGACAGTCGCCGCGGCGCTAATTCGCGGTGGAGCCTCGCGAATTGGTGATCTCCACCGCCGGGCCGCCACCTGGCGGGAACGGCGACGCGCCCGCGCCGCGAACCCATCTGCAAGCCTTGTTTCCGTGGCCTCATCCTGGGCGGGGGACCACGCGTTGACCAGATACAGCCGACCCAGAGACAGATCCTGATCCTCGCCGGCGACCGTGTCGCCCCGGGTCACGCATCTGACAATCGCCTGCATCATCCCGATGCCTGCATCTGACGCCGCATACTCCACGGTCTTAGCGGACTCGCTGCCATCCAGCTCCAGCACCTGCTGCGCCACCAGGGGCCCTCCGTCAATCCGCTCGGTCAACTCATGAATGGTGACGCCGAGTTTTTCAGGTTCGCCAATCACGATCGGCCACGGCAGGGTGGAGGATCCTCGATAGTAGGGCGATAGTCCCCAGTGCAGGTTGTCTGAATCGGACCGGGTTTCTCGGAGGGCTCACACCGTCGACGTGCCCGACGTCACGACGGCGCGCACGGTGCTCAACTGGACGCCGACGACTTCACTGAAGGCAGGGCTGTCGAACACGATGGAATGGATGCTGGGGCGCCAACGCCCCAAGCGGCGTGGCGGACAAAAGGCGCTGATCTGCGCCGGCTCTATGCCTGTCGAAGGTCAGATCAGATGCAACTGCCTTCCTCGCTTGAGAATCATGTCGTCCATTTTGAACGTCTTGGCCGAAGGGCTGAAGGATCGTGATCTCGAACAACAGATTGCTGAGCGCCGGTTGTTCGATCCACACAGTGGATTGACATGGCCCCGGCTCGTGCGCCCACGCCCCATCGGTGCACACCTGGACGCTCGGCGAGATTGTTCTTCACGCGTGCAGCGAGGAGCTGACGGATGCATGCAGCTGACGAAATGATGGAGCGAACTGCGGACCCGTGCGTCCCTGGTTGACCCTCGTCACACGGTGGTTCGCCGCCCTCGAGACGCAGCAGCTGCGTCGAGGTGCGCACCGAAGTGTGAGCTCGCTGGAAGACGCGATTCGGGCATTCGCCAAAGGTCGATCACTGCCGGCAAGCCGTACGTCTGGACGAAGACCGCCGACGACATCCTGGCGAGCATTGCCCGATTCGCGCATCGCTCTAGTGAGGTTCATGAGCAACAAGTTGTGTTACGAACCACTGGTACGGGACACTAAATTCACTGCTCGACAGCGGTGGTCCGGCACGCCGGACCGCGCGCCAGGAGGGAGGGAACAGTCACAAACCGCAGCCGCCCCTCGATGCGTTCGAGGAAGCTCTCCACGGCCTTGATCATCGCCGTTCGAACAAGCTGCGGGACCGGCTGCCGGCTGGCAAAAATCGCGTCGTGCAAAAGGACGATGCTTCCGGGGACGACGA
>JBDTUL010000736.1:0-3228 GCA_040007735.1 Gammaproteobacteria bacterium
GGCAGGCACTCATCCCATACACTCTGTACATGTCCGTGCAGTACCGGTATACCGATCCGATCGCGGTGCTGTTTCAGGTCAAAGACCCCGAGGCGACGCTGCGCGAGGTGAGCGAAAGCGCCATTCGGCAGGTGGTCGGCCAGAGCGTGCTCGACGACGTGCTCGTCGGCAAAACGCGTCCGAAGATCACGGCTCGTACGAAAGAGCTCATTCAGGAAACCCTTAAGCAGTACGGCGCGGGCATTACCGTTTCCACGGTGAACCTCACGGACGTGCAGGTGCCGGAAGCCGTCATCCCCTCCCAGCGTGATGCGAACAAGGCCCTCGCGGACCAGGAGCGCTTCGTCAAGGAAGCGCAGGCGTACGCGAACGGCATTCTGCCGGTAGCCCAGGGTGCGGCGTCCCGGCTGCAGCAGGATTCACAAGCCTATTCCGCGCAGGTCGTTGCGTTGGCAGATGGTCAGGCGTCGCGCTTCTCGCAGCTCGTCGATGCGTACGAGGCTGCTCCGGACGTCACTCGCCGTCGCCTGTACATCGACACTGTCGAAGGCATCATGAGTCGCTCGCACAAAGTCATTGTGGACAGCAAGGGTGGCGGCAACGGAAACATGTTCTATCTGCCGCTGGATAAGCTGATGGACCGTTCGACAACCCGTGACTCGACGGATACTTCCGAGCCTGCGGTGCGCATCTCACCTGACGTCGAGACCGTCACGGTAGATGGCCGGTCGCGGGGAGAGCGCTGATGCCGTCACGTAGTTTTCCGGCGGTCGTCCTGGTGGCCGTGTTGGCCCTGCTGGCCATCACCTCGTTGTTCTCCGTCATGGAGCAGCAGCTCGCCATTCGCACCCAGTTCGGCGCCATTCTCGGCGGCACGTACGCGCCCGGCCTTCATATGAAGTGGCCGTGGGACCAGGTCGTGAAGTTCGAGCGACGCATCCTGTCGCAGACCTACCAGGGCGAAACCTTCCTCACGAACGATAACCGCGGCCTCATCGTGGATTTCTACGTGAAGTGGCGCGTGAACGATGCGTCCCGGTACTACCAGGCGACGGGCGGTGCGGATGAACGCGCCGGCGAGCGCCTCGCGGAAATCGTGAAGGACGGCATCAAAGGCGTGGTCGCTCAGCGCACGCTCGAGGAAATCGTCACATCGGAACGTGCTGCCGTCACCGGCGACATGTTCAAGCAGGCGAGCGAGAAGGGCGAAGATCTCGGCATCAAGCTCATCGACGTGCGCGTTCAGCGCATCGACCTGCCTGAGGACGTGAGCACACGCGTGTACGAGAGCATGAAGCAGAACTTCGCCAAGCAGGCGAGTCGGCTTCGCGCCGAGGGCTCCAGCGAGGCCGTGCGGACACGCGCGGAAGCGGAGCGCAAGCGAACGGAGATCATCGCCAACGCCGAGCGCGACGCCCTGATGGTGCGCGGTAAGGCGGATGCGGAAGCCGCGCTCATCTACTCAAAAGCCTATTCGCGCAACCCCGAGTTCTACAGCTTCTATCGCACCCTCCAGGCTTACGAACGCTCCCTGGGGAAGGACGGCGACCTGCTGGTCGTGACGCCCGACGGGGAATTCTTCAAGTATCTCAAGGACCCCGCGAAGCGGTAGGCGAGTCGAGGCTTGTCACCGCGCCCGGGGCGATCCCCTATTTGCGCCTGGAATCCGCCCATTGCCGTTCCACCTGTCCGACCTGCTTGCTGCCGTCGCGCTGTTTTTCGTGCTCGAGGGTATGATTCCGTTCATGAATCCCGGCGGCATGAAGCGTGCGCTTGCGAAGCTGCTGACGATCGGCGATCGCGAACTGCGCATCGCGGGGTTGGGCAGCATGCTCGTCGGGGTCGCCATTCTTTATCTAGTTCGTTAAGGGTTCGCCGTGGGTAAGTTCGTCGTCATCATCGGCACGCAATGGGGTGACGAGGGCAAGGGCAAGATCGTCGATCTGCTCACCGAGCGCGCCTCCGCCGTCGCCCGTTTCCAGGGCGGGCACAACGCCGGCCACACGCTCGTCATCGATGGCGAGAAGACCATTCTCTCGCTCATTCCGGCGGGCATCCTTCGCGAGCACGTGAGCTGCTACATCGGCAACGGCTGCGTCATCTCGCTCGAAGCGCTGCTGAAAGAGGCGCAGATGCTCAAGGACAAGGGCGTGCCCGTGTTCGAGCGGCTGCGCATGTCGCCGAGCTGTCCCCTCATTCTTCCCTCGCACGTCGTTCTCGATAAGGCGCGCGAGCACGCACGCGGCGTGAATGCCATCGGCACCACGGGCCGCGGCATCGGGCCGGCTTATGAAGACAAGGTGGCTCGGCGCGCGCTGCGCGTTGGCGATCTGTTCCAGCGTGAGCGTTTCGCTGCGAAGCTCGGAGAGGTTCTGGATTTCCACAACTTCGTCCTGCAGCACTATTTCAAGCTGCCTGCGGTGGATTTCCAGAAGACGCTCGATCAGCAGCTGGAGATGGGCGAGAAGATCAAGCCCATCGTCATGGACGTGACTCTGGCGCTCCATAGCTTGCGCACTGCTAACGCAAACGTGTTGTTCGAGGGCGCGCAGGGCGCCATGCTCGACGTGGATCACGGCACGTATCCGTTCGTTACCTCGTCGAATACCACGGCGGGCTTTGCGGCCACCGGCACCGGCCTTGGGCCGCGGGTGTTCGATGAAGTGCTTGGCATCGTGAAGGCCTACACCACGCGCGTTGGCGCGGGGCCGTTCCCGACGGAGTTATTCGACGAGTCGGGTGAGCACCTGTCGCGAGTGGGGCACGAGTTTGGGTCCGTGACGGGCCGCAAGCGCCGTTGCGGATGGTTCGATTCGGTGGCGTTGCGCCGGTCGGTGGTGCATTCGAGCGTGTCTGGGCTCTGTGTGACCAAGCTGGACGTGCTGGATGGGCTCGACACTATCAGTGTCTGCGTGGGCTACAAGATCGACGGCAAGGTGTTCGCCGAGCCGCCGATGTTCGTGGAGGGCTACAGCGACGTCGAGCCGGTGTACGAAGAGCTGCCGGGCTGGAAGGAATCCACCATAGGCATCACCGACTACGCAAAGCTCCCCGGCAACGCGCGCAAATATCTCGAGCGCATCGAAGCCCTGGTGAACGTGCGCATCGACATGATTTCCACCGGCGCCGACCGCGAAGAGACGATTGTTCTGCGGCACCCGTTCGGTTGAGGTTTTGACTCAAAGAGCTCTGGCTGACTAATCAACCTTTGCGTAGTGCAGGGGCAGG
>JBDTUL010000737.1:0-3228 GCA_040007735.1 Gammaproteobacteria bacterium
CGGCGTGCGTCTTCGAGCGTGACGTGGGCATTCGGCATCGAAAGGCTGTGAAGGAACGGCGGGGCCTTGCCTTCGGGCTTGCCGGGCTCGGTCCACTGCCAGTTTGCGCGGCCTGCCTCGTCGCGTGCGAGATGCAGGGTTGCGGCGGACAGCTCGATTCGTCGTATGCCGAAGGGACGTGTGAGCGTCGGCAGGTTTAAGGCCACTTTGAGTTCGCCGATCTCCGCCGTGCGCCCCGGCTGCGTCCACGGTGGGTTTCCGATCGTTACGCGCTCGGCTGTGAGCTGCGGGTGTCGCTGGAAAAGGTGCACCTGAATGGCACCGTCGATCTGCATGGCCCGGCCGGTGCGCGCGGTGAAGTGCCTGATCACGAAGCCGCGCAGGGTGCTGGCATCCGCCACGGCGATGAAAATCAGCACCCCGGCTAGTATCACGACCCCCACGCCCAGAATTCCCGCCAGTGCTTTCAGTGTGTTGCGGGTGATTGCGGCGCGGTCCATGCGCTCATTAACGCACGTTCCGCGCGCGTGGGGGCAATTGGGGTGGGCTATGGCTACAATCCAAATGCCAAGATTCCGTTCATCAACGACGGGGGCCCCATGCACACACGCTCACTACTGCTCAGCCTCACGCTGATCCTGGCGGCAGGCGCCGCCACCGCCGACGAAACCTGCAACTCCCCGTACATGACCGGCCTCATCAAAGGCCAGGAAGAATTCGTGCACGTGTGGACGCTGGGGGTGGAAGGCCTCGGCGACGGCTCCGACAAGCTCGTCACCATCGATGCAAACCCCAAGTCCCGCACCTATGGAAAGCCAGTCCATAGTGTCTCGGTGGGCGAGCGAGGTGAGGCTCACCACATGGGCTTCACCGACGATCGAAAATTTCTCTGGGCCGGCACGCTCGACAGCAACAAGATCTATGTGTTCGATGTAGGCACGGACCCTTCGAAGCCGAAGCTCACCAAGACCATTGCGGATCTCGGCGCCAAGTCGGGGCAGCTGGGCCCGCACACGTTCTATGCGCTGCCCGGGCGCATGCTCATCGGCAGCCTGTCCAACACGGCGGACAAGAAGGGCGTCACCGGCCTCTCGCTGTACAACAACCAGGGCGGCTTCGTTGCGAAGTACCCGATGCCCGTGGGCAAGATCGGTAACGTGATGGGCGATGGCTACGGCTACGACATTGCCATCAATCCGGCGCGCAACGCGTTGCTCACATCCAGCTTCGCCGGTTGGAACAACTACATGCGCGACTTGGGCGCCGTGGTCAAAGACCCGGCTGCCATGAAGCAGTTTGGCAATACGATGGTGATGTGGGATCTGAAAGCGATGCGCCCCACGCAAATATTCGAAGTGCCGGGCGCGCCACTGGAGATTCGCTGGTCGCTGCACCAAGGGGACAACTGGGCGATCACCGCGACAGCGCTCACTTCCAGGTTGTGGTTGATCAAGCAGGGCGCGGGCGGCGTGTGGGCGGCCAAGGAAGTCGGCACCATCGGCGACCCGTCGAAGATTCCCCTGCCGGTGGACATTTCCATCACGGCAGATGGCAAGGGGTTGTGGGTCAACACGTTCATGGATGGCACCACGCACTACTTCGACCTCTCCGACCCCGAGCACCCGAAGGAGACGTATTCGAAGCACACCGGCAAGCAGGTGAACATGGTTTCTCAGAGTTGGGATGGGAAGCGCGTGTACATCACTTCGAGCCTGCTGGCCCACTGGGACAAGAAAGGCGCGGACGACGAGCAGGTGCTGCGCGCTTACGACTGGAACGGCAAGGAGCTCGTGCAGCGGTTCGAAACGGACTTCAAGGCGGAGAAGCTCGGACGGCCGCATCACATGAAGTTCACCGCGCGGCCGGTGGGGCTGGCGCTGGCGGCGCGCTGAAGGCCATGAGAGTTTCGGGGTGGGTTCGGGGTTCTGCCGCTTGCGCCCTGGCCGCCGCGATTGCGTGCGGCGCCTTCGCCGCCACCGACCCCGGCAAAGCCGAAGCGCCGCGCATGGAGTTCGTGCCGCCGGCGGCAGGCAGTTACGTGCTGCAGCGGATTCAACGCGCGCCCGAGGCTGTGCTGCTCGACCCGGCGTCGCGGCCTCGCAATCTTTCGACCTACACCACCGGGAAGATCACGCTTCTCACGTTCTTCTATACGTACTGCGTAGACCCGTGGGGCTGTCCGTTTGCGTACGCAACGCTCACGGGTCTGCGCGATCGCGTGCTCGCGGAACCGCAGCTTGCGAGCAAGGTGCGCTTCGTCAATGTGAGCTTCGATCCCACGAACGATACGCCGGATGCGATCGGGCAATACGGTGAGCGCTTCCTGAACGATGCGCGGTTCGAGTGGCGCTTTCTGACCGCCCGGTCCGTGCCGGAGTTGCTGCCGGTGCTGGACGGGTTCGGTCAGGATGTTTCGGTCGAACGCGACTCGAGCGGGCGGCCGAGCCGCACGCTCCATCACATGCTCAAGATGTTTCTGATAGACCGGCAGGGCACGGTGCGGGAGATCTATAGCCTTGCGTACCTGCAGCAGCAGGTGATGCTGAACGACATCAAGACGCTGGCGTTGGAAGATCGCGTTGGGGTTGCCGCGGCCCGCTAGCAGGCTGGGCACGGGAGATAAGTGGTGAGGATCGGCATGACCCACGACCCTGAATGAGCCGTCCCAATGTTCAAACCGGCGTTGGGGGTATTGTGCGAAACTGACCCCGGTGTAGCCGCTAGAGTAAGCCGCACACGCGATGGCAAGAGAGCCCCCATGACCGCCGATGTCTACGCAGCCGACGATGCCCTGTCCGGTGACGAAGTGCCCCGGCACAACCTGGGCATTGCCACGTTTCGCGTCCGTACCGATGTCAGCCCGGATGTCATGCTGCGCGTGACGTCGCAGTTGAATTCGCTCAACCAGGCGCCGCTGAACGCCGTGCTGCGCCGGGTGGGGGATGACGAGGTGCTGTTCGAGATCGCCATTCCCGGCTGCACGAGGTTCGCTGCGGAAATGGTTTGCCGACGACTCTCGACACTCACGTGCGCTATCGAAGTCAGCTACGTGTTTCGGCCCGAGCAAGTGGCGGCAGACGCTATATATAAGAGTAGCCGCCTCCCAGCTTAAGTTAAATGGACGGCTCCCCCAGCAGCGCGCGCGTATAGATCGGCTGCAGTTTCCGTCTCGTCGAGGCGCTCTCGACCAGGCCAAGCGTGTAGTAGCCCACCTGGTGAAAGTACGCG
>JBDTUL010000738.1:0-3228 GCA_040007735.1 Gammaproteobacteria bacterium
GGGCTGGCACGCCGTATCAATGCCGCGAAACCCTTCCGCAATTGCCTGCCGCACGAGCGGCTCCGTCTGGAGCTCCTTCCAGGCGGTGCCGTACAGGATGCGCGGCGTCAGCACACGGTCTCAGCTTCCCCTTCGCGCGCGAGCAAACGCATCGGCAATGGCATTGCTTGCAAGGGGTTCTGGTTTGGCGCGCGGCGCGCTGCCGCCGCCGCGATGAGAATCTCGCCCGCCGCGCGGCGCATCGCCGCCCGAATTGCGTGTCGGCGGCGCTTTTTCTTCCAAACGCCGCGTGAGCGCGATGCGCTTGCGCTGCAGGTCCACTTCGACCACGCGCACTTTCACGATGTCGCCGGCCTTGACGACCTCGCGGGGATCTTTGACGAAGCTGTCGGACAACGCCGAGATGTGAATCAAGCCATCCTGATGCACGCCAATATCCACGAACGCGCCGAACGCGGCCACATTGCTGACAACGCCTTCGAGAATCATGCCGACCTTGAGGTCGCTGAGTGCTTCCACCCCTTCCGCGAACTGCGCCGCGCGGAACTCAGGGCGAGGATCGCGACCGGGCTTCTCGAGCTCCTTGAGGATGTCCCGAACCGTGGGCACGCCAAACTTCTCGTCGACATACGCATCGGGCTTCAGCGTGCGCAGGAACCCACCGTCGCCGATGAGCTGCTTCACTTCGCGCCCGCAGTTCTTGACGATGCGCTCGACCACCGGATAGGCCTCGGGATGGACAGACGACCCATCGAGCGGCTGGTCGCCATCCGCAATGCGCAGGAACCCCGCGCATTGCTCGAACACTTTGGGCCCGAGCCGTGGCACTTCCATCAGCGTCTTGCGATTGCGGAACGGGCCGTTCTCGTCACGATACTTGATGATGTTGTCCGCAACGGTGGACGAAAGCCCTGACACGCGCGCGAGCAGCGCTGCGGAAGCCGTATTCACGTGCACGCCCACAGCGTTCACGCAATCTTCCACGCGCGCCTCCAGCGCCTTCGCCATGCGGTGAGGATTCACATCGTGCTGGTACTGCCCAACGCCGATCGCCTTGGGTTCGATTTTCACCAGCTCCGCGAGCGGGTCCTGCAGACGACGCGCAATGGACACGGCGCCACGCAAGGTCACATCCAGAGTCGGAAACTCCTTCGCGGCCAGCTCAGAGGCGGAATACACCGACGCACCCGCTTCACTGACGACGATTTTCTGCATCTTGAGCTGCGGCAATTGTTTGACGAGCTCGCCGGCAAGTTTGTCTGTCTCACGCGAGGCCGTTCCGTTTCCGATGGCGATGAGCTCCACCGAGTGCTTCACGCACAGCGCGCCCAGTGAATGCAGCGCCGCTTCCCACTGATTCTTGGGCTGATGCGGATAGATAACGTCAGTGGCCACCAGCTTGCCGGTGCGATCGACAATGGCCACTTTCACACCGGTGCGCAGGCCGGGATCAAGCCCGAGCACCACTCGCTGTCCGGCGGGTGCGGCAAGCAGCAAATCTTTCAGATTGTCGCCGAACACGGTGATGGCGTCCGCGTCCGCTCGCTCGCGCGCCTGGCCGAAAAGATCCAGCAGCAGATGCACGTGCACCTTTGCTCGCCATGTCATGCGGCAAGCGTCGGTCAACCACTTGTCCGCAGGCCTGCCGCGATCTGCGACGCCGCCGTGGCGAGCCACCAGCGCTTCGGCATACGCATGCCCGGCTTCCGGGTCCGCACCCGGATCGAGCTCGAGCTGCAGAATCTGTTCACGCTGCGCGCGAAACAGCGCGAGCAGGCGATGCGACGGAATCTTCGACAGCGGCTCTACGTGATCGAAGTAGTCGCGATATTTCACGCCTTCGGTTTCCTTACCCTCGCTGACGCGGGCGTGGATGAGACCGACTTCGCTGAGCCACGTGCGTGTCTCACCGATGAGCGCTGCGTCTTCGCCCCAGCGCTCCATCAGAATGGCGCGGGCGCCTTCGAGTGCGGCTTTGACGTCCGCCACACCTTTCTCGGCGTTCACGAATTGCGCGGCTACGGTATCCGGCACCTGAGTCGGATCTGCAAGCAAGCCATCCGCGAGCGGCTCGAGCCCGGCTTCGCGCGCAATCTGCGCGCGCGTGCGGCGCTTCTGCTTGTACGGCAAGTACAAATCTTCCAGCCGTGCCTTGCTGTCCGCCGCGCCGATTTCCTTCGCAAGTGCCTCGGTGAGCTTGCCCTGCTGTTCGATGCTGGCGAGCACGGCTGTGCGACGTTCTTCCAGCTCACGCAGGTAGGTGAGCCGCGTTTCCAGCGTGCGCAACTGCGTGTCGTCGAGGCCACCGGTGGCCTCTTTGCGATAGCGGGCGATGAAGGGGACTGTGGAGCCCTCATCCAGCAGCGCGATGGCGGCGCCGGCTTGCGCGGGTTGTGCCCCGATCTCGGTGGCGATCGTCTGGGCTATCTTTTGCGCGAGCCTGGCGTCATTCACTGGCATTGCTATAGGTCATCCGATGCTGCCCGCGATTGCGGGGGGCGCATTGTGGCAATGCTTGCGTCGAGTTGAAACCCATTGACAGGGCAATCGACACCGGCGCCGGACAGGCGGGTGTGGAAGATTGGCGACGAGTGCCAGTAAAGACATACTGTTGCGATGAGCGCATCCCGTGTGGCCCGGCCCAAAGCCGCCAAAACAAAAGCCAAAACCAAAGCAATAGAGCCCGTTGCCGCGGCACCCCGCGGGGCCGTGCGCCACGAGGATGGCCGCTTGCGGTGCGCGTGGTGTGGCACGGACCCGCTGTACATTCGCTACCACGACACGGAATGGGGTGTTCCCGTCCATGACGACCGGCGCCTGTTCGAGATGCTGTGCCTGGAGGGTGCGCAGGCGGGCCTGAGCTGGATCACCATCCTGAGGAAGCGCGAGAACTACCGCCGCGCCTTCGACCGGTTCGACGCGAAGAAAATGGCACGCTACACGCCGGCGAAATCACAGGCCCTGCTCGCGGACCCGGGCATCGTCCGGAATCGACTGAAAGTGCAGGGTTTCATCCTGAACGCGCGCGCCTACCTCGAGACCCGGGAAAGCGAAGGCAGCTTCGATCGTTACCTGTGGCAATTCGCCCCTGCGGTGAAACGCCGCCGGCGGCCGAGGTTTCTCGGCGAGTTTCCGGCCGCAACACCCGAGAGCGATGCGATGAGCAAAGACCTGAAGCGCCGCGGCTTCAAGTTCATCGGCACCACGATCTGTTATGCGTTCATGCAG
>JBDTUL010000739.1:0-3214 GCA_040007735.1 Gammaproteobacteria bacterium
CGCCGAGGCGCTGCGCCAGCTGCACTTCGCCCGTGGTGGCGAGGTCCAGATACGCGCCCTGCTCCAGCACCGCCTGCACCACGGCCGCGTGCGGCAGCGGTTTCAACGCATAGTGCATGTCTACACCGGGCAGCGCCTTCTTGAGCTTCTTGAGCTGCACGCGCACGCGCTCGCAGTCCACGATGAGCAGCGGCGACCCAAACTCCTTTACGAGCCGCCGGATCTCGGTCGGCTGGAAGGGATCGATGAATCGAGTGCGGCGGGCCGCACGTTGCATGATCATTACAGTGTTTTCCAGCGCCCAAAAAGATAATGGGCCGGGCCCCCACGGGCCCCGGCCCGCGCGCATTTTGCCGGATTTCCCCCCCGGGTTCGAGACATCCGACGCATTTGCGTCACAGGGCCTTTGCTAGATTGCGCGCAGCCATGGCTTCCCAACCCGTTACGCAGGACCCGCGCCGCGAGCTGGAAATGCTGCTCGCCTCGCGCTTTTCGTTGATCGTGATCGAGTCCCGCGAAGAAGCGCGGGTGCTCGAGCTGGTCTGCGAGGCCAGCCTGAAGGTGGGCCGCGGCCGCAACTGGGGCATCTTCCAGTGGACCGTCACTGAAGGGCTGCGCCGGGTGGACGTCGATATGGGCGGGTCGCTGCGCACCGTGTCGGACCCCGCCCAGCTCCTGCGCCACATCAAGGCCACGCCCGCGGCCGGCATCTATGTGCTGCTGGACTTTCATCCCTATCTCACCGATCCGCTGAACGTGCGGATGATCAAGGACATCGCGCAGGGTTACGACAAGGTGCCGCGCACCCTCGTGCTGATGAGCCACGAGTTGACCGTACCCCAGGAGCTTGCGCACCTGACCGCGCAACTCAAACTCGGCGCGCCGAGCCGTAACGAGCGCCTGATGGCGGTGACGCGCGTGGCCCAGGAGTGGGCGGACGCCAACGGCGGGCGGTCTGTAAAGATCGACGACAAGGCGCTCGAGCTCCTCATCGACAATCTCTCGGGACTCGACGCGCCGGACACCGAGCGCCTGGCGCGCCAGGCCATCTTCAACGATGGCGCCCTCACGATGGCGGACGTGCCGGGCGTACTGGCCGCGAAGTATCAGCTTCTGAACCGGGGTGGCACCCTCTCGTACGAGCCGGACACCGCGAAGTTCGCGGACGTGGGCGGGCTTGCGCGCCTGCGCCACTGGCTCACGAGCCGAAAGGCCGCATTCAATGGCTCGGCACCGAATCTCGATCCGCCCAAGGGCGTAATGCTCCTTGGCGTGCAGGGGTGCGGCAAGAGCCTCGCTGCCCGCGCCGCTGCGGGAATTCTCGCAGTGCCGCTGTTGCGGCTGGATTTCGCAAGCCTGTACAGCAAGTGGCAAGGCGAGTCCGAGAAGAATCTGCGCGACTCGCTGCGCGCGGCTGAAGGCCTCGCACCCTGCGTGCTCTGGGTGGATGAGATAGAGAAAGCGCTGGCTGCCGGGGACAACGACGGCGGCGTCTCGAGGCGCGTAATGGGCACGTTCCTGACGTGGCTTGCTGAACAGCGCTCCCGCATCTTCGTGGTGGCCACTGCCAACGACATCACGTCTCTGCCGCCGGAGCTGATTCGCAAAGGCCGGTTCGATGAAATCTTTTTCGTGGATCTGCCGGCCGCCGCGGCACGCGCCGACATCCTGGCGATTCATGCGCGCAAGCGCAGCGTGAAGCTGGCCCCGCAGGAGCTTGGCGCCCTTGCCGCTCACAGCGAAGGGTTTTCGGGTGCTGAGCTGGAGCAGGCGGTTGTCGCCGCGCTATATACGTCGCACTCGACTCAGCAGCCGATGTGCGCGGCGCTCGTACTGCATGAGCTGCGCGCTACGCAGCCACTTTCAGTGGTGATGGCGGAGCAGGTGAATGCCTTGCGGGTGTGGGCGCGAGATAGAACTGTTCCGGCTGACTAGCGGTTCCGGCTGACTCACTGTTTCAGCTGACTGCGATCGATGCATGCCTCTGAATCGCCGGACGGCTGAGAATTTTTTCGCTGGTGTTTTTCGTTTACTGGCCGTCCGGCGTAAACAACCGGCTTTCCACACCTTCGGGTGAGCGCACCAAGCGAGCGAACCGGAGCCCGAGCTTTTCGAGCACCCGGATGGAGCCGACGTTATGTGGGGCAGTGATGCCGACGATGCGCGTGAGGCCTTTCGTCTCACGCCCCCACGCCATCACGGCGGCGGCGGCCTCGAACGCGTAGCCCTTCGACCAGAACTGCGGCAGATACGCGAAGCCGATATCCGGGTCTTCCAGCCAGTCCCGCTGCAGCAGTCCGCACATTCCGATGGGCGTGCCATCCTCGCGCTCCGCCATGAACAGCCCGAAACCAAACTTCGCATAGCTTGCGAGCGGGCCAGCGGTGATGTAGCGGCTCGCATCCTCGAGCGTGCGCACGCCGCGGTCGGCAATGTTCTGGATAAAGGAAGGCTCGTTCAGCAACGCCCGGATGAACGCCGCGTCAGCGGCGGCTTCCAGACGTCGAATTCTCAGACGAGCCGTTTCGCAGACGATCATTTCAACCAGTCCGTCTGGCCTTCGAGGTCGTCGTCCTCTTCGGGCTCTTCGATACGGGCGGTGGGATCGAAACTCACGATCGACGCCGGCAAGCCAATCAGCAGCAACGGGCAGGGATTTCCGACGCCGCGATGAACGCGATCCTGAAGCTTGCGCCAATGCGTGGTGGCCGCGCCGTACTTGTCGTGAACGAAATGCGCCGCCCATGCGGAGGCGAAGTCCAGCGGATTCCGCGCACGCGCTACCTGCTTCAGCACCGCTGCGCGCTGCCGCCGGGTGGGGTCCAGACCCAGCGCTTCGAGGTGGTCGAACGAAGCCACGCCGCGCTCCCGCGCGAAGCGCAGAACCAGGTCCAGCATCTGGTCCTGCAGCGAGGAGCCGCGCGTGATGATGACACCCGCGCTGATAGCGCCTTCCGCATGCAGACGTTTGAAATTCTCGAGATCCCGATCGAAGAACGGGTCCTTGTTGTTCCACTCGATTTCAAGCGCAATGAGCTGGTTGTCGGGAAACGTGCGCACGTGATCGACTTCGTGGGAGATGGACTCGCGCACGATGTCGTTGATGGTCTTCTTGATCTCGAAGCAGACCTTGAGCCAGTTCTGGTTCGCGAGCGCCCGGCGCAGCCGCTGCGTGCCCTTGGCCTCGCCGCCGCCCGAGCCGATGATCTCTGTG
>JBDTUL010000740.1:0-3210 GCA_040007735.1 Gammaproteobacteria bacterium
GCCCGACGCTGACTGCTGTTCAACCTCCGCCAACGCCTGCGCCTGAGTCGAGAGAGAATATTCGTAGCGATGAGCCACCGCAGCTTTGGGGTGGCCAGCGCCTTGAAGCCCCATCGCGCCACCGTGCTGCCCCAGGCCAATGCGCGGCGCTTCTCCCACTTCTCGAACGTAGCGGCCAGTTCCACTCGCTGCAGAGTGGCTTCCATCTCCAGGAGCCTGATCCGTTCAGTGGCGAGACGTTCGGTGTCCCGCCAACTCATTTTTCCTCGCCGAGCGAACTGCCCAGAGATGCCCGGTCCAGCCGAAGCTGCTGCACCACCCGTGAAAAGAGCGGGCTACGCCGCGCTCGCGCCCTGAGGGCTAGCCAGCAACCTGCTGCGCCCCCCACCAGCAAAAAGAACACGGCCGCGAGCACCGGACCCCTCGACTTTTCGGGGAGGGTGATCGCTATGAATGTAATCAGCGCCACGCCGGCCAGGCAGACACAAACAACTGCGCCCACAGCGAGCTGCCACTGCCGCGTCAACGCGATCTTTTCCTGGTGGATCTCCGCGCTGAGTAATTCGAGCCGCGTCTGCGCGATGCGAAGGAGTTGATCCAGCAACGACTTGCCGCGATTGACGATGGGTTGCGCCGGTTCGCTCATGACGGGCTCAGTCGATATCCGAGGACAACAGGCCGGTGAACAGGCTGCCCAGGATCAACCCTGCCGCCGCGGCTCCGCCGATGACGGTCCATGGGTTATCTCGCAGATAAACTTCTGCGGCTACCGAAGCGCGCTGCGCGACGACACCCGCTTGCGTTTCCATTTCGGCAAGCCGCGATTTCGCCGCATCCACAGCGCTATAAACACGCTCCCGCAGCACGCTGATCGCCTCGTCTTTGTCTGTGCCGATCGCTTGCAGAAGCGCTTCAGCCTGAATGACTACATTCCGCAGCTCATCCGCCAGGGCAGCGCTGCGCTGCGCAGTTCGCTCCATCATATGACTCCCCTTCGGCCGGCAGCGTCGCGCTCATGCCATGAGCACGAGCAACATTCCGCACACCAGCGCCAGTAGTGATCCAAGGTCCCGAGTACTCATGCATTCGACCCTACCGTCATCGTCGCTTGCTCCCAAGACGCCGGACCGCCTGCGCGTTCGCGGCATCGACTGACTCGCACGTAAGAAACGTCCTACAGCGCTCGAGCGTTCCCGTGCGTTACGTAAAGGTGTGACTAACCCGTACGGAGAGATGACATGGCGAAGGTTCAAGGCGAGGGGGATTACGAGTCGGCGCGTCGCTATAACGCAGACACGCGCAAGTTTGTGAAGAAGGCCGGGGCTGCGGCGACGAAGCGCCCCACGGGTGGGGTGGACAAGGGCGCCCTCGTGAAGGCGAAGAGCAAAGCGAAAGCCGGCGGGCAGGACAAGCGCGACGCGGCGATCTTCAGCACGCTGGAGAAGAAGCGGGCGAAGAGTAAGAGCAAGAGTGCGGGGGCGCGGTCGCGCTAGCCGGCTGACAGGCCGACCGGTGACAGTCGCCCTCGCTACGTCGCCTATTACCCCGACGGGTTCCTAATGCCCGTCGAAGGTGACCAGCGTTCGAACGGGGACTCCCGCGTCGAGCAGACGCCGGGAGCCGCCGAGGTCCGGCAGGTCGACGATGAACACGGCGGCCAGGACTTCGGCGCCTCGCTGGCGGAGCAGGCGGACGGCGGCTTCTGCCGTTCCGCCCGTTGCAATGAGATCGTCGACGAGTATCAAGCGCTCGCCTGGGCTCACGGCGTCCAGGTGCATCTCCATTTCATCGATGCCGTACTCCAGCGAGTAGGCCACGCGTACGGTGGCGTGCGGCAGCTTGCCTTTCTTGCGGATCGGCACGAACCCCGCGCGTAGCTGGTGGGCTATGGCTCCGCCCAGGATGAATCCCCGGGCTTCGATTCCGGCCACGCGATCGACGCGCTCATTTGCCCAAGGCAGAACGAGCTCATCCACGGTGCGCCGGAATGCCGTGGCATTGCCCAGAAGAGTGGTGATGTCGCGGAACTGGACTCCCGGCTTCGGGTAGTCCGGAATCGTGCGAATGGCGTTTTTCAGCTCAGCGAGCGCGGATTCATCCATCCGCGCATCTTAAAGGATGGCGGTCAAAGCAAGGGTGGCGGTTAAGGCGCGCGTAAGTCTGGAGCCCGGCCGGCCCGGCCACGCCCCTGGTGGGGTGTCTCCGACACGTGCAGGGCGAGCTGAGCCACGGCCTCTTCGAAGCGGCCGATGTGGGTCCATTCACCGTGCCGGGCTCGCCAGAGGGGCGTGCCTCCGAGAGGGGTAACGGTGGCGCTGTCCTCGGTCTGGGTCACCTGGTTGAGCAAATCCTGGGCGACCTCATGCGGGTGCCGGGGCCAGCGAGCCCAGATACTCAAACCCTGAACCCCGTTTCCAGGTCCGGCACTGAGGTCGGTCGGCACCCCGAGGCGGCGAGCGGCGTCGAAAAGCAGGTCGTTCATGCGGTACTCCATTCAAACGTCGAATGACGGCCGTTGGGACGTGCCGCAGCCCCACAGCCGCGACCAAAGGCCTGCCGCAAGTTTCAGGCCCACGAACGGCTAAGGTTTTCCCTCTCGAGCCGCCCGGCGATTGACGGCTCTTAAGATCCGATCCGGAACCCAATCGCCGGGCGGCTGAAGAGAGAATCGAATGAAAACCTCTTTAGACACGCAAAGTTATGCGACCAATGTGCCGTTTTAGGTACGCCCGCCACCGCCCAGTCAACGAACTGTGAAGGCCTTGGCAGTGGAATATGCCCGTCTCTGCGCGAAATGCCGTAACGCTCAGGTATACGAAATGATGGCTCGTGCGCGCCGAGCTGCGCCTTCTCATCATCGAAGATACGGCCGCAGAGGCCGAGCTTGCCGTCTGGCAGCTTCAGGCCGCCGGCCTCCGGCTGTCCTGGAAACGGGTCGAGCGCGAAGGCGAGTTGCTGGAGGCGCTGCGCACCTGGCGACCCGACCTCGTCCTGTCCGATTTCACCCTGCCCGAATTCGATGGCCTCGCCGCGCTGCGGATTGCTGTGGCCGAAGCAGCCGACATTCCCTTCATCTTTCTATCCGGCACCCTCGGCGAGGAACGCGCCATCGAGGCGTTGAAATGCGGTGCCGTCGACTACGTTCTCAAGACGAACATGGCGCGCCTCGCACCGGCCGTGCGGCGGGCGCTGGACGAAGCCGACTCCCGG
>JBDTUL010000741.1:0-3209 GCA_040007735.1 Gammaproteobacteria bacterium
GTTGGGTCGTCCTTGATGTCGTAATCGTCGCTGGAGTCATTGTCCGCGGCTGAACTCCCAGGGGGGAACATGAAACTCACGCATCAATCGCTCGTCGCTGCAGTGGCAACACTGTGCTTTGCTTCACTCACGCCAATCGCGATGGCCGCGGATATCCACACGAAGCCGCCAGCCTCATTCAAGAAGGTCAGCACGCTGGTGAAGCTGCCCGACTACCTTCCCGGACTCGGCGTGCTCTACGTCGATCCCGCGACGCTGCCGGTCGGGCCATTCCTCGGATACGACAAGAAGGGCCGGCTGGTGAACATCACCTACATGGTTCCGCTGAAGGACCTTGACGCCCACAAGAACTTCACCGGCCTCGGGGCGAAGCTGGGCCCGTTGAAGATCGACCATACCGACATCACCTATAACCCGGGACACCCCGGCGTTGAAGAGCCGCACTATCACGTGGTCGAATGGCTGGTCAGCACGAAGCGGCAAGATGATCTCAAGTAGTTGTTCGGCGCTGCTCCCGCTGCTGTTTGCTTCGGCGATGGCGATTCCGGCCGCGGCGCGCACTTTCGAGGTGCGCGCCGTCATGTCGGACGATGGAGCCCAAGTCTTCTTCGATCCGGCGCACCTCCAGGTCGAACAGGGCGACACCGTGCGTTGGGTCCAGGTAGGCGGCTACCATTCAGTGGCCGCTTATCACCCGGCGAACGGCAATCACGAGCTGCGCATTCCGGAGGGCGCGCAGCCCTGGGACTCTGGAATCCTGCTCACCAAGGCGCCGATGAAAGGTTCCAGTTTCGAGCAAACCTTCACGCTTCCCGGCGTCTACGATTATTTCTGCCAACCCCATGAGGTGGCCGGCATGGTGGGTCGCATCATCGTGGGTGCGCCAGGAAACGGCCCGGGTACGCGCGCTTTCGGCTATGCGCCCGAGCGGAAATGGAAGGCCGTACCCGAGGCGGCACGCAAGGTCCTGGGCGCAATTGGCCCGACGCAGCGGCCATGAGCCAGAGTATTCCCGCAGGCAACATCCGGCTGAAGCGCGCATACGAGCCGGCCAACCGTGACGACGGCACCCGAGTATTGGTTGATCGGCTGTGGCCACGCGGCGTGAGAAAGGCCGATGCAGCAGTACACCGGTGGGCGAAGGAGCTCGCGCCCAGCACCGCCTTGAGGAAGTGGTTCGGGCACGATCCTGAACGCTGGCAGGAATTTCGCGAACGCTACATGCGCGAGGTGCGCGAGCAGGCGGAATCGCTCGCGCAACTGCGTGGGCTCGCGCGTGATGGCCCGATCACGCTCGTCTACGCCGCTCGCGACGAACTGCACAACGACGCAGTCATGCTGAGGGACGTGCTCCTGGGCAGGCATGCCTGAATACGCCAGCATCGAAATCCTGCTGGAGTCGGTTCGCGCATGCCGTGAGTGCGAAGGGGAATTGCCGCTCGGACCCCGCCCGGTGCTGCAGGTTGGCAGCGCGGCCAGAATTCTCGTCGTGGGCCAGGCGCCCGGGGCGCGCGTGCATGAGACGGGCGTTCCCTGGGACGACGCCAGCGGCGAGCGCCTTCGCGCGTGGATGGGTCTCGAAAGAGACGCGTTCTACGACGAGTCGCGGATCGCGATCATCCCGATGGGATATTGCTATCCAGGTCGCGGTGCGGACGGCGACCTTCCTCCGCGTCGCGAATGCGCCACGCTGTGGCTGGATCATTTGCTGGCAAAACTTCCTCGTATCGAGATCACACTGCTGATCGGCTTGCACGCGCAGCGTCATTTCCTGGGTAATCGACGAAAGAGCTCGTTGACGGAAACGGTACGGGCGTGGCGGAAGTTCGCGCCGCAATACCTGCCGTTGCCCCATCCATCTCCGCGAAACACGCCCTGGTTCAAGGCCAACCCATGGTTCGAAAGCGAGCTGCTGCCCGGGTTGCGCGAGCGCGTTGCGGCGCTCCAGGCGCGGTGAACGCAAGCATCCAATTCGACACCAGGGGATATCACCTCTTCACGCGGGAGGAATTCCTCGATCACTTCGCGCAGTGGACTTTGCTATAGAACGGCGAGGACAATTTCGATGCCCCGGGAGACACGATGAAGCGTTCCTGGTCCGGGCTTGTCGGGCCAGTCGAGCCCGAAGGTGGCGATCACGCGAGCCCCGCGCGCACCGCCGCCGAGCGATCCCAGAGGTTCGGCACGAAGGCCGACGAGTAGCCCGAGACGAAATCCTTCGCCGCGCCCGTCACGGGATCGAACACGTGCCGGCGCACCGCGCCGATGTTCGCGCCGTAGACGTGGATGCTGATCGAGGGCCGGTCCGCGAGGTCGTTGGCGACGGTGTGCACGTCGCCGACCGTGGGCGAGACGGCCTCGATGTCTCCCGGACGAAGCACTTCCTCCGGGCCGGCGGGCGCGAGCGAACCGGACGCATCGCGCGCGTAGCGCCGGCCGCGCTCCGCGCCGCGCAGCATGCCGACGAGCCCCCACACGGTGTGGTCGTGGATTGGGGTCTTCTGCCCCGGCCCCCACACGAAGCTCACTACTGAAAAGCGCTCGCGGGGATCGCAGTGCAGCAGGTACTGGCGGTAGAACTCGGGATCAGGGCGCGTGCACTCCTCCGGCAGCCACGCGTCGTCCGCGATGAGCCGCGCGAGCAGTGGGCGGGCCTCGGCGAGGAGCGCGGCCTCGTTGTGGGTGCGCTCGACGAGCGCGGTCATCGCGATCACGAAATCGCGCAGGGGAGCGAGTGGATCGATGGTCATGGGAGCCCTCCAGCCGGCAGGATGCGGCCGTCGGTCCGATTGTCGCGGTCCCGTCGCTGACCAGTCAATGCGCCTTCGCTTGGCGCTCAACCTCCGGGTCACCAAGCCCACCATCTCACGCAGCAAGGTCGGCGTCAGGCCCCTTCTCAAGGAGCTCCGCCAATGCCATCCTCCCGTCGGTCATCAGTGTTTCGCCTTCTCCAGTTGTTGTCGTCGCAAACACAACCCCAGCGGAAATCCCGATGGCCCCTGGAACGGTCGCCTCAAACCCCAGCTCGTGCACCACTTACCCGGCCACGACCGGCGCGGGCGGCAGCGCTTATGAACAAGGATGATCTGATGACGATAGAGAACTTGACCCGCAATCGCAGTTTTGACGGCTGGAACAAGCAATACCGGCACGCTTCGAGCAGCTTGCAGTGCGACATGCGTTTTGCCATCTACCTGCCGCCCCAGGCC
>JBDTUL010000742.1:0-3193 GCA_040007735.1 Gammaproteobacteria bacterium
CGACCCGATCGCCTCCGCGAGTCCCCTCCCACACGTTTATGTCCACATTCGTGTCGCGGTCGGGCAGCGCGAGCGAGAACGAGACCACGCGCTGCGACTTCGGATCGACGACCAGACGCGCCTCGAACTGCGCGGGCGTGAACAGAACTCGATCCGCGACCAGCGCGAACTCCGCGTGCACGCGGAGCAAGACGTCGAGGGTGGAATCCGCGCGCAGCAGCGTTGCGTAGCAGCCCATCGGTGCCTGCGGGTTCACGACCCTGACTGATTCCACGCCCTGGGCGCGCAGCTTTTCGACGTCGATGTCGCCGTCGCGCGACTGCAGATGCGAAACCGTCGGCGGAAGTTGAGAGAGGGGAGCTTGGTAGACGTAGTGATGCAGCTCGCCGGTCGCGCTGGGATGCAGCTGGCGCAAGAACACGAGCAGGGGCTCGACTTCGACCGGCCAGACGTCGTTCGGTTTTGTCCCCTCCGGCGGAAGCAAGGGCACGATGTCGGCCCAGGTGTAGCTCGCCCGTGCCTGTGCCGGTCCAGGATCGAAGACGGACACGAGGGCTGGCTCGCGCTCCATCCCGTAGGTCGAGCTCGCGATCGGACTCCACTCGGCGTCGAGCTCGAAGGTCGACGAACTCGGCGAAGCGCAGGAGGCGAGGAAAACGAGCAGGCCTTTCAGAATCCAATGCTCTCGCGGCATCGACATGGTTCGAGGATGATGGCGGCCAGCGGCCGGAACAGCAATGCTCCCCGCACTAATCACTGCGCCCGCTACAGCAGAAGTAGCGATCGAGCCCGAGGAGTCAGCACGCGTGCGCTCGTGCCATCACTTCGAGCTCTGCTCACCCGCCTTCGATTCGACCGACAGAAACCGCAGGATTTCCTGCATCACGCGTCCAGCGTTCTCGGTCTCGAACAGGAACTGCGCGTGGGCCGATCCGTCGAGGACGATGAGCTCCTTCGACTCCGGAGCCCGCTCGAAATGGGCTTGCAGTCCCGGAAGCCGCGGGCCCGAGTCGCTCGCGTCGTCACGACTCATGATGTAGAGCTTGGCGAGCTTCAGGTCTTCCGGCGGCCCCTCTGGCGTCGCGCCGAGCAGGACCAGACGATCGATTGCTCCCGGCGCGGCAGTCGCAGCCTTCGCGGCAGCGCCACCGCCGAGACTGGCGCCGATGACGGCCACGCGCTTCGCACCTTTCTTGCGCAGGAACTGAACTGCGGCAAGCACGTCGAGGTGAAGCGGGGCGGAGAACACCTCCGCCTGACCAGGCCCCTTCGACTCGCCATAGCCTCGGAAGTCGATTGCCAGGACGTGATAGCCGGCATCCGCGAGAACAAAGGCCTGTTTTTGCCAGCTCTGCTTGTCGAACCGGCCGCCATGAGCCAGCACGACACCGCGCTCGCCGGCCCCGTACAGGTCGCCGTAGATCACGCCTCCGTCCTGCGTCGGAAAGTGCACGAGCTCGAGCGCGAGACGAGGGTCTGACTGCTTCGGGCTATCGACATTCGCCTTTGGCTGATCCGGCGAACAGGCCGCCCCGAGAAAGGCCGAGACGAGAGCGGCGCTCAGCAGCAACAGACCTGTTTTCCCTCGCTTCACAGCACCAGGGTACGCTGGCGTTCCTCACTCGAAAATGAAAACCGAGTGTCCTTGGATCAGCAGGGATTGACGAAGCTATCTGCGCCATCGCCAGCTCGAATCGGTTCGGAATCGGTCTGATCCTCTCGACGACATTCCTGGTGACAGAGCCAGACTCGACTCCGCCGAGTCCGCTTCAGTTTGAGGTTACTGCTGACGTCGCCGTTCACGATGTCGATTGAGAGGCTTCCATCAGAGTCTGGTACAAGTGTCCCTTCCCATTCGTGGCAGCCAGGTAGACCCTACATGTTCGCCTGTCCTCGGTGCACAAATGGCTCGTGGCAAGCCCCAGCATGGCATAGTGAAAATCATCGTAGTCGTTGACTCGATCACCATCCGAATGTCGGATGTGATCTTCGGCGTAAGCCGCAAGGAGCAAGAAGTACCGGCCGATGACTGTCCGAGGTGGGAACTCGATAAGTCTTGCTCGCCATGCGGCATGGTCGTAACGGGCCAGCACTCGGTGATTCGGATGTTTCGAGAGGGTGCGAAGCGTCGCGGGAAGGCTGCGGGCCACCTCACGAAACCTGACCCAAGCGGAAGTCCTCGCCTTACGAATCGTGCGGAGCTGCTGTATGCCCTCCGGAGTCGCCTTCAGCCACTCAAGATAAGCCGTGGAAAGGTGTTCGAATGCGGCCCTATCGATTGAGTCCTCCGTGAACGAAGCGAGGTCTGGCAATGACGACTGATTTGAAAGTTGCCACTCTCGCAGCTCCATCGACAGCTCCACGTGAATGCACGCAAGCTGCCCGGCTGGAGTTCGCCCCGGACGTATCTCCGCATTGAGCAAGTCTCTTGGATACCTGCCGATGAGGACGCGACCTCGAGCGGACGCATGCGCGAGGATTGCATTCAGTTTCGCCCACATGGATTCGGCGCCCTTGCTGGACTCGGACGCCTCGTGAAATGCACGCGCAGGAACGACGAGTGTAAAGTTGCCTGGAACCTCGTTGGTGGGAGGCAGGGCCTGAAGCCTTCCCCAGTCGACAACGATCCACGGATGGGGGAAGCGAGAAAGAAACTTGTCTTGCTGCGTTAGGAGTCTGGACGGCCTCATCTCCACGACAGCACGGTAGTCCCGACTACATGAACTTGCGCAGTTTGAATGCGCGAACGTCTTCCGGGCGCAAGTCGAACCACTCGCCGTTCTTGCGCCGATCCTTGAAGCGCCTGTGCCAGTAGGCTTCGATCCCGGATGGATCGTCGGTCTTGATGACATGCACCGTGTCCGCCCTGTCGGGAAGCTGAATCGCCAATTCTTGCTCTCGCCTGCCGAACGCGTTGGTCTTTCCGATTTTGAAGTTGCGACCAGATCGCAACATGTAGACGAATCCCAAGACTTCTTGATGGGTGGAACGGAGGGTCCTTTCGGCGAGGGCGCCCGCTACTTCAGGTTTTGCTTCGTGCGGTGTGAGCAGGCTGACCACATCGGCGCAATCAAGCGAACTCTTGGCATGGGCGAGCATCTTGGCCACCCACCCCACTTTTGGTCCCAAGCGCCGAAACGGACGATCGCTCGGAAACGTGGGATCGTTCCTCGCCTTGATCCGCAACTCGTTG
>JBDTUL010000743.1:0-3182 GCA_040007735.1 Gammaproteobacteria bacterium
CCGCAAGACGTGCACCTCGGTGGGTGAGTCGTCGACGATCAGTATCAGAGCCATGGCATCTCTCCTGCGCGCCGCGTGACTATTTGCCACTGGAGGGGTCGACGTGCTGTTCGATGGCCGACAGCAACTCGTCACGCGTGAACGGTTTGGTCAGATAGTGCTCCGAACCGACGATGCGGCCGCGGGCGCGATCGAACAGGCCGTCCTTGGAGGACAGCATGATGACCGGAATCGACTTGAAGACCTTGTTGTGCTTGATCAGGGAACAGGTCTGATAGCCATCGAGCCGCGGCATCATGATGTCCACGAAGACGATGTCGGGCTGGTGGTCGGCGATCTTGGCCAGCGCATCGAACCCATCGATGGCCGTGAACACCTCGCACCCCTCCTTGGCGAGAAGCGTCTCGGCGGTACGGCGGATGGTCTTGCTGTCGTCGATCACCAGGACCTTCAGGCCCTGAAGCTTCGCATTGCTGCCGCTCACGTTCAGACGACTCCTCCCTTAATCACGCGCATGAACCCGCACGCGGTCCCACAAGTGACCAGCGTGCCACGCGTATCGTGGCTGTAACTCGGGCTAGCGCAGCGCGGTTTTAACATATCGGTATAGCTCCGGCTATGCCGCTCGCGTCACGTTTTCGCAGACTCGCACGCCCGTGAGAGGTGTGTCTCACGCGATGCGGACATATTCGCGGCGCCGGCTGGCCGATTGGAAAAAAGTCGCCTGCGGCGCTTTTTTCGGACAACCGCTTCGCTTCCGGCGGCAAAAAGCGCGGTTTTTGCCGCCTGCCTTTGCACGTTGCTACGCCCGAACCGGCAGCGCAAGACTGACAGGCTCCTAGCATAATCCCGCGCATTCCAAGAGGTATCGGCATGAACACGATTTCAACAGGCAAGTCCCTTCGTCGTCTCGGTGTCGTCATGGATCCGATCGCGGACATCAAGTACGCGAAGGACTCAACCCTTGCGATGCTACTCGCGGCGCAGGCCCGCGACTTTGAACTGGTCTACATGGAGCAGCAGGACTTGTCGCTCCGCGACGGCCGCGCGTTCGCCCGCACTCGTAAACTGACCGTCCAGGCCGATCCGAACGCCTGGTTCAGCCTCGGCGAGCCGCAAACCGAGACGTTGGACGGCCTCGACTGCATCCTCATGCGGAAGGACCCGCCGTTCGACATGGAATTCATCTACACCACCTACCTGCTCGAGCGTGCGGAAGAAAGCGGCGTTCTGGTCGTGAATCGCCCGCAGGGCCTGCGCGACATGAACGAAAAGGTCTACACGGCGTGGTTCCCCCAGGCCTGCGCGCCCACCCTGATCACACGCGATATGAAGGATATGGGCGCGTTCGTCGCCGAACACGGCAAGGCCGTGTGCAAGCCGCTCGACGGCATGGGCGGCCGTTCCATCTTCGTGGTGGAGCGCGATGACAAGAACATGAACGTCATCTTCGAGACGCTCACCGACTACGGCCAGCGCTTCGCCATCATCCAGCGCTACATCCCTGACATCGTCGAAACGGGCGACTCCCGCATCCTGCTCATCGACGGCGAGCCGGTGCCCTACGCGCTGGCGCGTATCCCTTTGACGACAGACAACCGCGGCAATCTCGCCGCCGGAGCCAAAGGCGTCGGCCGCCCGCTGAACGAGCGCGACCGGTGGCTGGCCGCCCAGGTCGGCCCGGCGCTCGCGGCCAAGGGCGTCATCTTCGTGGGGCTGGACGTCATCGGCGGCTTCGTCACCGAGATCAACGTGACGAGCCCCACCGGCATTCGTGAGCTCGACAAGCAGTTCAACCTGAACATCGGCGACCTGCTCATCCAGGCCATCGAGCGGCGGCTCACGAGCCGCTGAGCTGGGAAGCGCCGCACGCACGCATCGCACCCGGCCGCTATACTCGTTCCGTGGCTACGAAGAGTCTGACATTGCGCGAGGGAATCGCGCCGGTCCGGGATCGACTGCTGACGACGCTGTTCCTCGCAGGTCTGTTGCACGCACTGGTTATCCTCGGCCTCACCTTCAGCGCGAACGTCGACGCCGGCAAGGGTGCGCCCGGCCTGGAAGTGCTGCTCGTGTCCGACGAGCTGCCGCCCAGCGACTCCAACGATTCGGCTACGTATCTCGCCCAGCGCACGCAGGTGGGCTCCGGCAACACTCGCAAGACGGTGCCGCCGCGTAACCGGGCCTCCTCCCTGCCCGTGCCCGCGCAGGCCGGGACAGCGGACGGCACGGCCATCAGCCCCAAGGGCAGCACAGCCGGCAGCCAGGACGAACGAGTTCTGACCACTTCGTCCTGGAGCGCTGACATCCGGTATCTCATGGATACCGGCGAGTCGGGCACCGCGCGCAATTCGCCTGCATTGCTGGCCGAACACCCGGCCGTGCAACCTGGACCGCAGGATGAAACGGGACCCGCGCAGCTCCGCGGCCCTCAGCGCGACGAGCTCTGGATTACTCCCGACACGCGTGCGGCAACGCTGGCGCCCTATCTCGATGCATGGCGCCGCAAAGTGGAGCGCGTCGGCACTGTGAATTATCCAACAGCCGCGCGGCGGCGGGGCGTGGTCGCAAGTCCCGTGCTCGAAGTGGCCATCAACGCAAGCGGCGTGCTCGAAAAGGCCGTCATTCGCACCTCCAGCGGCTTTCCCGAGCTCGACCAGTCGGCGCTGTCCATTCTCAAGCTCGCGAGCCCGTTCGATCCGTTCCCTCCGGAACTGGCGAAGGAATACCGGGTGTTGCGGTTTGCCTACGAGTGGCAGTTCGTGGGCGGACGAATCGAAGGTGGTGGGGTATCGACGATTCCTTGAGCGGACCCGCGCCCATGCCCATACTGAGGAGCATGAGCGACACGAGTCTCACGAATCACCTGCTGATTGCGATGCCGAGCCTCGCCGATCCGAATTTCTCCCAGACCATCACCGTTATCTGCGAGCACACGGATAAAGGTGCGCTCGGCATCGTCGTCAACAAGCCGCTGCCCATGTGCCTTGGCGAAGTGCTCCAGCAGATGAGCATCGAACCCATGCGAGAAGACATCGGCGCGAAGCCGGTCTTGCGCGGTGGGCCCGTGAACACCGACCGCGGGTTCGTGCTGCATCGGCCCGGTGGCAAGTGGGATCACTCTCACCGTGTCTCAGAGACCGTGCAGGTCACTACATCACGCGACGTACTCGCCGCGATGG
>JBDTUL010000744.1:0-3179 GCA_040007735.1 Gammaproteobacteria bacterium
CGGTGAGCACCGTGCGCGCTTCGGACGGACTGGTGAGCCTCAGCAACACGCCGTGAGCCTCTTTTGCGCGGCCTTTCATGACCAGCCAGCGCGGCGATTCGGGCACGAGCAGCAGTAACAGCAGGAACAATCCCGCCGGAAGCGCGCCCGACAACAGCATGTAGCGCCAGCCCGTCTGCAACACCCAGGAATCATCGCCCTGCGCGGCGATCGCCCAGTTCACGAAGTACACCAGCGTCATGCCGACGACGATGGCGACCTGCTGGTACGTGACGAGCTTGCCCCTCTGGGCGGGCGGTGAAATCTCCGCGATGTACAGCGGCGACAGCATCGATGCGATGCCGACGCCAATGCCACCCACGATGCGGTACAGGATGAACGGCGTCAGCGCCGCGGGGCCCATGCCGCCGATGGGGCCGAGACCGAACTCCGGGAACGCAGAGCCGATCGCTGAGGCGAAAAACAGCACCGCCGACACGAGCAGCCCGCCGCGGCGGCCGATTCGCTGCGAGATCGGGCCTGCAAGCGCAGCGCCGATGACGCACCCGAGCAGCGCGCAGGAGATGGTCCACCCGGAAAGGCTTCCGGCGGCGGTTTCGGATAAACCGCGGGGTGTAATGAAATTGGCATCGATGGCGCCGACGGCGCCTGAAATGACTGCGGTGTCATAGCCGAACAACAGGCCGCCCAGTGCGGCGATCAGTGTCAGTCCATTGACCAGCGCGAAGTTCGGCGTAGCCGCCACGACAGCTGTTTCTGAATGCATTGCGCATTGCCTCTGTTAGCAACCGGTTGAGGCTCCATCACCGACCCCTCGCGCCCCTCCGGTGGGTTCGGGAAGCGTATTGGTAGCGCTATCAGAAAGCAAGGGATGGACGTCGGGCACGAGGGTAAAGGGACTTCAGCTCTTCAGCCGCCCGGCGATTGAGGGCTCTCTTCGCTTCTTTGCTGTCTTTAACGGCGGTGCGTAAACGAAGCCTCAATCGCTGAGGGGGTACAGGGCACCGGCCGCTGGACCGGTCCTTCGGAGCCTACCGAAAAAAGCATCCATGCTTTTTGACGTGCCCTGAACCCCCTCAGCGATCGAGTCTTCGCCTGGTTTCGGTGGGGGCTTCGGGCTCCGAGCTCTTCAGGCTTCCCTGGGCGGGGCGTCTGAGGCGCGGCGGATCAGTTCGTGCGCGAACAGGTGATCGATCGGTTCGATGGGGTCTGCGTCTTTCTTTTGGCGGATTTTTCGCAGCAGCAGGTTCAGGGCGGCGTCGGCCATGGCGGCGATGGGTTGGCGGATGGTGGTGAGTTCGGGCCACACCGTGGTGGCGGTGACGGTGTCGTCAAAACCCACGACCGACAAGTCTTTTGGCACGTCCAGGCCGCGCCGGTGCGCCACCGAAATTACTGCGGCTGCCATGTCGTCGTTGCTCGCGAAAATGGCGGTCGGCGCGCGTTTGCGGTCGAGCAGTTGCTCGGCTGCATCGAGGCCCGAGCGATAGGTGAAATAGCCCTGCTGCACGTAGGCCGGGTTCACTGCGATGCCCGCTGCTTCGAGCGTGGTTTCGAACCCTGCGTAGCGCTGCGCGCTGGCTGTCTGGTTTGGATGACCTTTGATGAAACCGATGCGGGTGTGGCCCAGGGCGAGCAGGTGTGCTGTCATTTCGCTGGCTGCGCGGAAATCGTCGATGCGCACGCAGCTCACGTTGGAGCGAAACCGGCCGGTAGCGATGGCAATCACTGGGATTCCCGCTGCCGACAGCTCCGCGGGGATTACGACAGACTCGCAAAGCGGGGGCGGCAAAATTACACCAGCCACACTTGCCGCCAGCTTGCGGGCGGCTGCGCGCTCTGCGGCCGGTTTCAGGTCATCCCACTTTTCAAGGACGAGCTGCGCAGCGGTCTTGCTGGCTTTGTCGAGAGCGCCCACGAGCAACTCGCTGAGGTATGCGGTGCTGGGGTTCGAATAAATCATGGCGATGCGCGTGCCCTGCGCGCCGGCGAGCGAGCGGGCTGCGGGGTTCGGCGAGTAGTTGAGCTCGCGGATGGCGCGCATCACGGTTTCGCGCGTGGATTCCCGCACATTGTCTTCGCCGTTCGTGACTCGCGAGACAGTCATCGGAGACACGCCGGCCTTGCGTGCCACTTCATGAATCGTGACCGCGTTACCGCGTCGACGACGCGTTCGTTTCGCCACGGTCACTCGTGTTTCTCTAGCGTGCAAGTTGCGTTAGCGTTAACAATAGAGCCCATAGTACCGTGAACCTTCGAGGCGGAAGGTGAGTTTAGCAATGCTAAAGGCCAGCAAGTTAGCTCCACGACGGGGTCAAACCGTTCCGGTATCGAAGCGACGCGTCGTATGCCGAACGGCAATGTTGCTCCTTGTAGCGTTCGGGTGCACATCGGAGGTGTTTGCGGAAGACGGCTATGACTTGTGGCTGCGCTATGTGCCACTGCAAGAGCAATTGCGGGCGTCATACCAGTCCAGGACCTTGGAAATAGTCTCAGGAGAGGAGTCGCCGACGCTACGCGCCGCCCGAAACGAGCTGGCACGCGGCCTCACCGGCCTGCTGGGCAAGGCGCCGCCCGTTGCGAATTCGGTTACGCAGAACGGCGCCATCGTTCTCGGTACACCGAAGTCTTCCCGCCAGATTGGCGCTTTGAGACTCGATCTAAGCTCCGCGGGCACGGAAGGCTATGTCATCCGCACGGTTTCAATCGATGGGCACTCCGCCATCGCGGTCGCTGCAAACAATGACGCCGGCGTTCTCTACGGCGTCTTTCAATTTCTACGGCTGCTCCAGACGAGCCAGGCGCTCGAGAATCTGAACATTGCCTCGGCGCCCCGCATTCAGCACCGCGTGCTGAATCACTGGGACAACCTGGATGGCACCGTCGAGCGTGGCTACGCTTCCGCTTCTATCTGGGACTGGCACAAGCTCCCGGACTACCTCGACCCGCGCTACACGGACTACGCGCGCGCCTGCGCATCCGTCGGCATCAACGGCACCGTGCTGAACAACGTGAATGCGAGTGCCGTCAGCCTTCTGCCCGCATACATCCAGAAGGCAGCGGCTATTGCGGGAGTCCTGCGGCCGTTCGGAATGCGCGTGTATCTGTCTGCACGCTTCAGCGCGCCGATCGAGATTGGCGGCCTGAAGACCGCGGATCCGCTGGATCCAGCAGTGCAG
>JBDTUL010000745.1:0-3163 GCA_040007735.1 Gammaproteobacteria bacterium
CGCGTGATGTTCCGCCGCGCCATGAAGCGCGCCGTGATGAGCACCATGCGCAGTGGCGCGCTGGGCGTGAAGGTTCGCGTGTCCGGTCGTTTGAACGGCTCGGAAATCGCGCGCACGGAGTGGTACCGCGAAGGCCGCATTCCGCTGCACACGTTCCGCGCCGACATCGATTACGGTTTGTCCGAAGCCCACACCACTTACGGCGTCATCGGCGTGAAAGTGTGGATCTTCAAGGGCGAGGTGTTCGACAAGCCGGCAGTCGACCAGCCGGTTGCCACCGGGGATGCGGCCGAGGCCGCACCTGCAGTGGCAGTGCCGCCGGTTGCCGCCGCTGCTGTCGAACAGCCGAGCGCCTGAGCCAGCAGACTGAGTAAGAGCAAATGCTTCAGCCTAAGCGCACCAAATATCGCAAGCAGTTCAAGGGCCGTAACGCCGGCCTTGCCGACCGCGGCAACCACGTGGCGTTCGGCCAGTTCGGCCTGAAGGCCACCAGCCGCGCGCGCATGACGGCCCGCGAGATCGAAGCGGCGCGCCGCGCGATGGCCCGCTCGGTGAAGCGCGGCGGCCAGATCTGGATCCGCGTGTTCCCGGACGTGCCGATCTCGAAGAAGCCGCTCGAAGTTCGCATGGGCAGCGGCAAGGGCAACATCGAGTACTGGATCGCGAAAGTGAAGCCCGGGAAAGTGTTGTTCGAGATGGAAGGCGTGGATGAGGTGACGGCGCGGGAAGCATTCCGCCTCGCCGGCTCCAAGCTCTCCGTGTCCACCATGTTCGTCAAACGGCAGGTTCGCTAATGGACGCCAAAGAGTTGCGCGCCAAGAAGCCCGAAGAGCTCAACGAGGAGCTGCTGAAGCTGCGCAAAGAACAGTTCGCGCTGCGCCTGCAGCGAGCCACCGGCCAGGCTGTGAAGCCGGACCAGTTCGGCAAGGTGCGGAAGAATATTGCGCGACTGAAGACCGTCGCGCGCGAGACGCGCACTGCCAGCGCCGCCGGAGTGAAGAAATGAGCGCCGAAGTCACCAAGACCGACAGCAAGAAAGAAGAGATTGGCGCGCGCACCCTCACAGGTCGCGTCGTCAGCACCAAGATGCAGAAGACGATCGCCGTCGAGATCGAGCGGCTGATCCGTCACGAGATGTACGGCAAGTTCATCCGCCGTACGACGAAGCTGCTCGCCCACGACGAGAACAGCGAGTCGAAAGAAGGCGACACGGTGCAGATCGGCCCATGCCGTCCGCTGTCACGGCGCAAGTCGTGGAAGCTGTTGAAAGTGCTCGAGCGCGCGCGCGCCTGATCACAAAGAAGGTCTAGCCATGATTCAGTTGCAGACTTTGCTCAACGCCGCAGACAACAGCGGCGCACGCACTTTGATGTGCATCAAGGTGCTGGGTGGCACGCGGCGGCGCTATGCGTACGTCGGCGACGTCATCAAGGTCAGCGTCAAGGATGCGATCCCGCGCGGCAAGGTGAAGAAGGGCGAGGTGTACGACGCGGTCGTCGTGCGCACGCGGTTCGGTGTTCGTCGGCAGGATGGCTCGCTCATCCGCTTCGATGGCAACGCGGCCGTTCTTCTCACCAACAAGCTGGAGCCGATCGGCACCCGTATCTTCGGGCCCGTGACGCGCGAGCTGCGCAACGCGCAGTTCATGAAGATCATCTCGCTGGCCCCGGAGGTCCTGTGAGCAAGATTCGCAAAGGTGACCAGGTGGTCATGCTCGGCGGCCGCGACAAGGGCCGGCAGGGGCAGGTATTGCAGGTGTTCCCCACGGGCCATGTGCTCGTCGAGAACATCAACAAGGCGAAGAAGCACCAGAAGCCGAACCCGCAGGCCGGGGTTGCTGGCGGCATCATCGAGAAAGAGATGAAGGTGCCGATCTCCAAGGTCGCCATCTGGAACACGGGCGCCAAACGTGGCGACCGCATCGGTTACAAAACACTCGCGGATGGCAAGAAGGTGCGCTTCTTCAAGTCCAACGGCGAGATGCTGGACGCCTGAGGCGTCGCTAGAGACAAAGTCATGGCAGCCCGACTACACGATATCTATCGCACGACCATCGTTCCGAAGCTCAAGACAGACCTGGGCGTCGACAACGTGATGGAAGTGCCGCGCATCACCAAAATCACGGTGAACATGGGCGTCGGCGAAGCGGTCGCGGACCGCAAGCTGATGGACGCCGCGGTTGCGGACCTTACGAAGATCACCGGCCAGAAGCCGCTGATCAGGAAGTCCCGCAAGGCCGTCGCATCGTTCAAGCTGCGTGCGGGCCTGGCTATCGGCTGCATGGTCACGCTGCGTGGCGACCGCATGTATGAATTCCTGGACCGCTTGATCAGCATCGCGATGCCGCGTATCCGCGACTTTCGTGGTGTGTCCCCGCGCTCTTTCGACGGGCGGGGCAATTTCAGTCTTGGTGTGAAGGAACAGATCATTTTCCCGGAAATCCAGTACGACCAGGTCGACAAGATTCGGGGAATGGACATCACCATCACGACGACGGCGAGCGACAACAAGCAGGGACGAGCACTGCTCGAAGCTTTCAACTTCCCCTTCCGGAAATAAGCGTTCCGGAAGTACAGAGGAATCGAGACCGCTATGGCGAAGACGAGCATGGTCGAGCGCGAAAAACGTCGCGCAGGCGTGGTGAAGAAGTACGCAGCGAAACGCGCTCAGCTGAAAGAGCTGATCCGCAGTCCGCGCACGTCACCGGAAGCCCGCGCAACCGCGCAAGCGAAGCTGCAATCCCAGCCGCGCGATGCGAGCAAGTCGCGGCAGCGAAACCGCTGCGCGATTACGGGCCGCTCACGCGGCGTGTACCGCAAGTTCGGCTTGTCGCGGGTGAAGATCCGCGAGGTTGCCTTCCGCGGCGAGATTCCGGGCCTCACGAAGGCGAGCTGGTGAGGAACGCGGCATGAGCATGACCGATCCGATTGCCGACCTGTTGACCCGTATCCGAAACGGGCAGACGGCGAAAAAAACCGAAGTCTCCATGGCCTCTTCGAAGGTGAAGACCGCCATCGTCCGCGTCCTGAAGGACGAGGGCTATGTCGCGGACTTCCGCCTCGAGAGTGAGGGCGGCAAAGCCACCCTGACCGTGGGGCTCAAGTATTTCGAGGGCCGCCCCGTCATCGACCGCATCGAGCGCGTGAGCCGTCCCGGCCTGCGC
>JBDTUL010000746.1:0-3148 GCA_040007735.1 Gammaproteobacteria bacterium
TTACGGGATTCGCTCTCAGCCGCCCGGCGATCGAGGGCTCTTGATGCAGCTTCAGGAAGCCCTCAATCGCCGGGCGGCTGGAGAGATAATTTACTTTGGATGCACCGTCGCAGGCGACTCTGCAACAGGCGGCGTATTAGACCGCACTCCTTGCTTCGCTGGCTTGTCGGCCTTCTTCGCATCGGCGGCCGAGATTTTGTCGGTCGCTGTCTCAGGCGTCATCTTCTGCTCATCCCGCGCGGTTTCCGGTGTGAGCTTCTGATCGTCGCGAGCGGTTTCAGGTTTGTTCGCCGTAGTGTCGCGAGCCGTTTCAGGCTTGCTGCTATCCACCGGGGCTGGTTCGGCAGCCGTAGTTTCCGTGCTGGTGGGTGAGCGAGTTCTAGACACACCCGGTGCCGTGGCCGCACGTGGCGCACTGTCGGTATGGGGCGCAGTCGCAGTTGTTTGTGCCGAGGCTGCGCCGCTCAGTGAGAGCGCCGCGCCGGCAGCTGCGGTAACCAGCGCAACAGAATAAGAAAGCGACCTGCGGAACCGGTTCATACGAAGCTCCTCTGCAGGGCGGTGAATTCTGGAGCCCGAGGATCAAGCTCCCCAGGTCTCGGCCCTGACACCCTGAGCGACGCAATCGCCATTCCCGATCTCGTCCGAAGATCGCCGCAGGAACCTTTCTCCAATGGCCCGGCGAGCCTGAGGGCTACCGGGCGCCCTTCCCCCAGAGCACCACTTCTACGGTCTGGAGCAGAATCGCTAGATAGAACAGCAACGTCCGATTCTTCACGTAGAACAGGTCGTATTGCAGCTTTTCCGCCGCATCCGTCTCGTTCGAGCCGTAGGGGTAGCACAGCTGCGCCCAGCCCGTGATGCCCGGCTTGATGGAGTGCCGCTCGCGATAGAACGGAATCCTGGTGTTGAGCTGCAAGACGAACTCGGGGCGCTCCGGCCGCGGCCCGACCAGGCTCATCTCACCCGCCAGCACGTTCAGGATTTGCGGCAACTCGTCGATGCGAAGCTTGCGCATCACGCGTCCCACCCGCGTCACGCGGTTGTCGTTCGCGGTGGCCCAGCGGGGGCAGCCGTCTTTCTCGGCGTCCTCGCGCATGCTGCGAAACTTGAGCAGCGGGAAAGTCTGGCCGCGTTCGCCCACCCGCATCTGGCGGTATAGGACCCTCGCACCGAAGCCGTCTTCGAGCTTGATGGCCAGCGCCGCGAGCACCATCACCGGGCAGGTGAGGGTCACCAGCACCAGGCTCGCCAGCAAATCGAACACTCGCTCGAGCCGCACTTGCAGGGAATTGCGGCAAAAGCCGCTGGCGAAAATCATCCAGCCGGGGTGAGCCAGATCCACACGCACCTTGCCGGTCTCGCGCTCGAGAAATGCAGTGAGGTCGGTGACGACGATGCCATGCAGCCGGCATTCCAGGAAGGCATCGAACGCGAGACCCGAGCGGCTGTCGTCCATGGCGACGACGACTTCGGAGACGCCCTCGGCAATGCAATGCTCGTGCAGGGCAGTGCGCAATTCAATGCACTGGTCCCCGACGACGGCGCTCGACTCATCTCCGGCCGAAGGGATGAACCCCACGATGTGAAGACCGAGGTGATCTCTGCGAGCCGGCAGCTGCATGAGGCTGGTGGCTCGTCGCCCGGCGCCGAACACGATGACACGGCGCTTGAACGTGTTCTCGCAGGCGATCTTGTCGAGCAGGTAGTGCCAGCCGAACGACGTCGCAGCCACAATCAGCGCGCCGACCATCAACACGTTGTGCTCGATGAAGAGGTCCGGGACCACGCGTGAAATGATAGACATCACGAGCGTTCCGCCGGCCGCGGCAACGACTGTTCGAGTGAGCAGTCCCGCGGTCGTGAGGAACTGCCGCGAGTTGTAGAGCCCCGTAGCCGCCATGGCGATGCTCATGACGGTGACGAACAGCAGTGCGCGCGGCAGCCACTCACTGATGCTCCCTGCAAGGATCTCCGTGTGCGAATCGAGCTGTGACAGCGCCGCCAGATTCAGTGATGCGGCGAAGATCGCGAGTTCCATACCCGCCAGAACTGCCGTTGAAGGCTGCCACTGACGACTAAATATCTTGATCGCCATACGCTGCCTGCGCTTGCGCGCAGCCCCACTTGTTGCCCCAAAAGTTGAAAGTGCCGAACCCGTTCCGGTTCGGATTCCCAAACCTGAGACGTGTTCACTGGTTCATCTCGCGGCGCAGTAAACCGACAAGCTCGACAGTTAGCAAACTGTCAGCGCCTACAGACAGGGGGCGTCGCCCTTTTTGCGTCAGGTACATGTTCGAGACAACTTTCAGGAGGCGTGAAATCAGCGCGTTAGAGCGTGTCAATAGTTTGAGCGTCAAGCAGTCGCCGCCGAGCGACTCGTCTCGCAGGCACATCGAGGGGGCAGGA
Organism: Gammaproteobacteria bacterium; assembly: GCA_040007735.1. Taxonomy (GTDB): domain Bacteria; phylum Pseudomonadota; class Gammaproteobacteria; order Steroidobacterales; family Steroidobacteraceae; genus JADGHX01. Next base: position 2,410 of record JBDTUL010000746.1, read on the forward strand.
TGAACACATTGCGCGCCAGATCCGATGCGAGTAATTCCGGCGGGAAGAAGCGATTCAACAATTGCCGGTTGAACAGATCCGGGTTTGCAGTCGCAAATTCGCGCCACTTGCCACAGGAGGCGTCGGCATGCATGCGCTGATAGATGAGGGCGGTGTAACCCACGGTAATCGTCTCGTGATAGCGCCCCGGCTGCCCGAGTGCGGCGGCGTATTTGCGGATGCTTGCGCAGATGCGGGCGAGGGCGCTGGGAAAGTCGCGGGCTGCCGCGAGACACAGGAAGGCGGCGCGAACATGCCCCACGTGATCGAACTCGGCTGAGGGAAGCGTGGTGTCTTCCAGAGCCTGCAGGAATTCCTCGTCCGTCATGAGCGCTCCTTCAGCCGGTGGCTGGACCGGGCATCGAGCTTCAGCTCGTAGATCTTTTTCAGCTCCTCCACTTTTCGCAGCGTTTCGCCGCTGAAAGCGGGCTTCCCCTCGAAGGCGTGCAAAACGATGCCCTCGATGAGATCTCCCAGGGTCATGTCCTTGTACTCAGCGAGTCCTTTCATCACTTTCAGCAGGCGCTTTTCCAGGCGCACTCCGGTCTGCACTCGTTCGACGTCAACCGTCTCGGGCGGGCGGGCTTTCATGGTCATGCGTTCCTCAGCAATGGTACAACGGTACCATTGTACCAAGGGACCACGATTCGATAAAGCCCCATGGAGACGCAAAAGGCAACCAGGCCACCAAGACCCTCCA
>JBDTUL010000747.1:0-3143 GCA_040007735.1 Gammaproteobacteria bacterium
GCCCTCAATCGCCGGGCGGCTGGAGGAAGAGAGTGTTCTCAAACGCTGCCACCCCCCGCAAGAATAGACCCCCGGGTCGCCGCTTCGAGCGTCAGCCGCAGCATCTCCGCTTTCTTGCGCGGGCGCGACTCCACTCGATACATCAGTGTCAGGACGTAGCGCAATTGCTTGCTGGCATCGAAAATCGGAGCGGCCGCGGCCGCATAGCCGGAGAGCGATACCCCTGTCGCGTACACAATCGGGTCGGCCTCGGCCAGGCGCTGTTCCCGCACCTGCTCCGCCGTCTTGTGCAAATCCCGTGTGATCTGACGTTGCTCGGTCTTCGAGAAGCCGCTGAGCTCGATCTCTTTCGCAAGGCGCTCCCAGACAGGTTTCTGGGGACCGTAGGCCAGGAACACATGGCCAGTGGCGGTGCTGGCGAGGGACGCGGAGCCGCCCATGCGGAACTGAAGCGGCATCGGCGACCCGCCCTCCAGTATCGAAACAACCACGATGCCGCTCTCTTCCCACGTGCAGAGCAAAGCCACCGCGCCGGTCTGCTGCTGCAGCCAGCGCATGGACTCGGTGGCAACCTGCATCACTTCCATCCGCTGCATCGCCCGCGTTCCCAGATGCATGGCGTACGGGCCCAGGCTGTACAGCGCCGTCTCCGCATTCTGCACGATGAGCCCAGTTTCGATGAGGCTGATCAGATACATGCGGGCTTTGCTGGGAGACATGCCACCGGCGGCGGCAATGCTCTTGAGCGAGACCGGCGCCTCGCTGTCGGTGATCGCCTTGAGCAACCGGAAGCCCAGGGAAATGGATTGAATGCCTCTGGCCACTTACGAGCTCCTGATACCGACCCCAGCGCGTCGTGGCTAGTGTTGCATGCACTCAACAGAGTTGAAAGAAGCCGTCGGAATTCCATTGCGGACGCCGACGCCGTGCATGCTTATTTGATTGCCCGCGCCAATGAAGATTGGAAGGATGAGGGCCTGTTAACGCACCCAGGGTGAAGGCATGCGGTACGGCTGAAACACCGACACCGCCTCAATCTTCTGAATCCGCCCGTCGCGAACTCTAAAGATCTCAAACAACTCCCGCGAGCTCGGATACTGGTCCGAAACCTGTCGAACCTTCCCATCCGACGTGACATAGGAGGTACTTCGCACACCAAGGTCGGCAAACCCAAACGCCACCGCCACCCCACGCTCCTCGTCAACAACAGGCACGCGCCGATCCCGAACGCGATCAACAGGCCTATACAACCCAAGCTTGAGTTGCGCCTCACACCCCTTGACGCTCATCGCCACATCCTTCGCGACCACGGGCCAAGCGGCCTCCCCTTGCGTCACCGACACCCCGTTCTCACGCCGCGCGCAGGCAGGGTCGAATGGCACGAACACTTTCCCGTCATTGAGCTGCAAGGTGTTGGCGTAACCTTCCGCAAGCGCCACCATGCGTTCCCGCTCAGTCCGCTGCGCCACGGGTAGCTCCTGAGTAAACAGCGCGTCGGGCTGAAACTTCGCCGGATCCCCGAACGGCCCCGGATTCTTAGCCCGCGCCACTAAGCTCTCCACCTCGGCAATCTTCCCGTCCTCAACCCTGAGCCGCAGCCCGAGATACGCCGGCGCGTCGTGGTCATACACAACACCAAACCAAGCCACGTTCCCGGAAACCGGATCGGCAACGCGCAAAGCCGCAGGCGCCTTACCCCCCACGGAACCCCACAACCCGTCACCGATCCTCATCGACACACTGTTCTCAGTGAACCGCACGTTCTTCGCCCAGGGAAGACCGGCAGGCTGCTGCCTGACCAGCGCTTCCATATACCGATCCGCGATGCCGACGAGACACGCACGGTCGCACGTAGCCGCGCCCGACCCAGCCGGCGGCGCGGGCGGCGGCATCACGACCGGCTGCGGATAAAACGGCGAATGCATGAAATACGGCACATACGAGAACACCGCTTCGATGCGATAGATCCTGCCGTCCACGACCTTGAAGGCCTCGACCAACGAGATGGAGTTCGGCCACTTGAGCAGCGTCTTGCGCTCCTTGCCGTCGGTGGTCTGGTACGTATCGAACGTATTCGCATGATCGAAGAAACCCGTGGCAACCACCACGCCGCGCTCTTCATCCACCAGAAGATACCGGCGCTCGCGCACACGCTTGTTGATGCGATAGATACCGAGCTTGAATTGCGCCTCGCAGCCCTGAGCGATGGTGCCCGAGGTGCCGGGGGCCGCCTTGGTAGTGACCATGCCGTTTTCGGTGCGCGCGCACTCGTCATGAAACGGCGCGAACACCATGCCGTCGTTGAGCTCTACCGTGCTGAAATAACTATCGGCCACGGCCATCAAACGCTCGCGCGGCCGGCGCTGCTCGGGTGTGAGCACCTCGGCAAAGGCCGGGTCATGGGTGAGCTTGGTCGTATCACCAAACGGCAACGGCAGGCCCGTCGTTCGCACGACCACCGTTTCCACTTCGGTGATCTCATGTTCCTGCACACGAAGCCGCATGCCGTAGTAAACCGGCAGGCCATGCTCCTGCACCGTGCCGATCCACGCAGCCTCTCCCGTGAGCGCATCTGCGGCTTCGAGCCCCGTGGGGGCGATGCCGGTGACAGTGGCCCAAAGACCGTCATTTCCCAGCGGCATCTCTACGTTGTTCTCGGTAAACCGCACGTGCTTCGAGAAGCGCACGGCTGAAGGATCTTTCTTCGCCAGCGCTGCCATGTATCCGCGCGCGAAGCCAATGAGGCATGAATAGTCGCAGTCCGAAGGCGGCACGGCACTGGCCTCGCCCGGCGCCTGCGCCAACGCGGGAACATTGAGAAGCGATGCAGCCGCCAGCCAGCTCGCGGCGATCAGACCCCGGGCAACGTGTCGCATGAGGAAACTCTCGTTCGTGAAATAAAAGGCGGCCGTCCGGCCGCGTGAATGCTATCAGCGCAGGGGAATGGCGAGCGCCTTGAACGGCCCGGGATCCTGCCCCTTGAGCTTCGGGTCGATCAGGTAGCCGATCTTCCCTTCGATGGCGTAAGCGGTTTGACCCACGAGCTTGACGCCCGGTGAGGAATTCAGTCCCGCTTTCAACACACGAATGGCCGCCGTGTCGCCCTCGATGGTCACTTCATCGATGCGCCCGCGGAGCCCTCC
>JBDTUL010000748.1:0-3142 GCA_040007735.1 Gammaproteobacteria bacterium
CGGGGATGCGGTAGAGATCATGGAGTGCCTGCCGATTCCCGGTCAGCGGTAGCGGCCCGGGAGTATCGGTCGCGGGAGGGCCCCTGCTTCAGCAGCTGCAAGACCTGCTGGGGGAGCGTATTGGCCTGCGCCACCATGGCGATGCCGGCCTGCAGCCGGTTGAGCTGCGCGCCCCTTGATCTGGGCGTCGAGGTAGCGCATGCCGGCGTAGGCCGCCGAGTACGACGCGCTGCCGCCATCCCAGCTGCTGGCGGGCGGCCGGAGTGAGCTGCTTCACACGCAGGCCTCCGATGCCAACACCGCTCCCTGCCGGCCAGTCTCTTAGCGCTTGCGGGGCAAGTCGATTCCGTATGCGCGCTCGGCGCCTTCGTCCACCGCGAAGAACGTGATGAGCGTGCCCGGAAACCCCAAGAGGAATGCGATGAAACGCCATCCATCGCTGGGGCTGTTCTGGGCTCTCATGCCGGCGAAGCTGATATTCGCGAGCACCCATATGCCCGAGACGCCGGCGCTGCCCACTGAGGTTTGTGTTTGCGAAAACGACTCGGCGGCCGACGCCCACGTCGGGGTTCCGGCGACGACACAGGCGATCGAGCGGCGGAGCGAAATCATTTGGCACTTCCTTGTTTTCAAAGCGGGCTGGGCCCGCGACCCGACGACGCCGGCCCCGCGAAATAGTATACAGACGGGCAAGTCGTATCCAGTGCTGCTGAATAGGCGCCGTCCTACATCGGTGCAGGACGCCCAGCATTCCCCGCTCAATACCGGCCGGTGCAAGCTTCTGCTTCATTCAAGGAGCCCGCCATGCGAAGAAAAAGCCACATTACCCAGCAACCCCCGCGTTGCTCGACCGACGAGATGGATCGCCTGGCGCACGCCATGGCCTTCGTGATCCTGCAGCGGCAGATGCGCGGCAAATGGACCAGCGAGCTGCGCTTGTCCAAAACGTTGCACGTGTAGACTTTCCTTTGCGACGCGACCGCGCCATGCGCAACCTGCTAACGTCACTCGTGCTCGTCGCGCTGGCCAGCCTCAGCGCCGGATGTGCCTCGATGAAAGAACCGCTCAAGACCGTGCAGCACGTCGACCTGCCGCGCTTCATGGGCGACTGGTACGTCATCGCCAACATCCCGTACTTTGCGGAGAAGAACTGTTTCGATTCGATCGAAAGTTACGCGCTGCGCCCGGACGGGGACATCGACAACTGGTTCACGTGCCGGAAGAAGTCGTTCGATGCGCCGCTCGAGCGGCAGGCGAACGCGCTCGCGAAGGTGACCGACAAGGCAAGCAACGCGGTGTGGAGCGTACGATTCCTCAAGGTGATCTCGGTGAAGTACCTGGTCCTCGATCTCGACCCGGAATATCAGTGGGTCATCGTGGGTCATCCCTCACGCCGCTATGGCTGGATCATGGCGCGCTCCAAGACGATGTCGGAGCCCATTTATCAGATCCTGCTGAAGAAGCTTGCTGACCAGGGGTACGACACCGCCAAATTCGAGAAGGTCCCCCAGCGAGCGGCGCTGGCCGATGCACCGGGCTCGGAGCACGCGTCCAGGCATTGAGATAAGCTGATCGCTCTTGCAGGAGTTCGCTTCTTGACTGAGCTTCTTGCGATCGGCATCACCGTTGCGGTTCTGGCGTTTGCGCTCGTCTGGGCGGTGAGCGTGCGCGTGAACAACTACGGCTTTCTCGACGCCATCTGGTCACTGAGCGTCGCCCTCCTCGCTCCAATCTACGCACTGCTCGGAAACGGCTATCCGCCGCGAAAGCTGGCCTTTGCGGCAGTTGGTGCGGCATGGAGCCTGCGACTCGGCTTGTACATTCTGATACGCATCTGGCGCCACCATCCTGAGGAAGACAAGAGGTATCGCACGCTACGTGAGAAATGGCCTGGCCCCGGGCGCTTCCTGCTGTTCTTCGAGCTTCAGGCGCTCATCGCGGTTTTGTTCTCGCTGCCGTTCCTGCTGGCGGCGCTGAACCCGCGCCCCTTCATGGGCCCGTTCGAACTCTTCGGGCTCACTCTCGCGGTCGGCGCCATTCTGGGAGAGGCGACTTCCGACTGGCAGGCGCAAGCGTTCAAGCGCAACCCCGCCAACAAGCAGTCGATCGTCAATGTGGGTCTGTGGCGCTACTCGCGCCATCCCAACTACTTTTTCGAGTCGATGGTGTGGTGGGGCTTCTTTATCGCCGCGCTGGATTCGCCTTACGGCTGGGTCACCGTGGTGTGCCCGCTGCTCATGCTCTACATCTTGCTCAAGGTGACGGGCATTCCGCTCACCGAGAAGCATTCCCTGGAATCGCGGGGCGATGCTTACCGCGAATATCAGCGGACGACGAGCCGGTTCGTGCCGTGGTTTCCGAAGGCGTAAAGCGGCCCGCCACGCGCCGCTGGTAGTAGAACGAATGCCGGTAGCACTCATCGGCGCGGGCGGAGGCACTCCACCGTTCGAGTTCTTTTACACCCGCCTCCAACGCGAATTCGAGTCACCATCAATGAGTTGCGCACGTCGGGACGACGCAGTGCGCAACTCATGCCGTCCCATGCGTCGAAGACTTTGACAGTCGGGCCGTTGGGCGCACGAGGCGTGCCAGCCTGAGACAGCGCGATCACCCTCCGCCGCGAGACCAAAGGCTCGCACATCGCGCAATACGTCACAGTTGAACCACGCCCGGCACGCAAGATGTCACATCGAAGGGCGGTTTCGATGCGCTGGCATGCGTGTTGCTTATCTTACTTTCACAAGGGTGAAGCGACCCACCCGGGAAGGAAAAACAAGCAAGCTGGATAGACGAAAAAGATTGCGTGAGCTCGAAACGGCCTACTCCCCCGAATCGAACTCAACGTGACTCGAGATCGACAACAAGAACAACGACCCTCCTCCAGGACAAGCAAGCAAGCGACCCACCCCGTGTCCCACAACACGGGGTTTTTTTTGGGCCCGGGAAACGAGTGATGACTTATCATGGCCGCGCCGCTGTAACAGGTAGACGCAAGCCATGACGACCCGCCGGATTCGCCCGAATTTCAAGCTCCGCGGACCGGCCGCACGAGCTTTGGCCCAAGCCCGCATTTTCGCTCTCGCCCTCGTTCTCGCCTTGGCGCTGCCGCTGGCAGCCCACTTCGCCACCGCGCACGCCGAGG
>JBDTUL010000749.1:0-3141 GCA_040007735.1 Gammaproteobacteria bacterium
CCGACGTGCGCCGCGAGTATCCCGAGCTCGAGGACGATGACATCGCGCAGGCGCTCGCCTTCGCTGCGTCCAATCTCGACGATCGGGTTGAACCGCTCACCCTGGTGTGACCGCGCTCCTGCTGGACCAGGGGCTACCGAGGAGCGCCGCCGACATCCTGCGCGCACACCACTGGGACCTCGTCCACGTCGGCGAGATCGGGTTCAGTCACGCCACGGACCATGAGATCCTGGATGTCGCCCGAGCGCAGTCGCCGCGTCTGCGTGACACTCGACGCCGATTTCCACGCGATGCTCGCAACTGCCAAGGCCACCGGCCCATCAGTCGTTCGCATCCGCATCGACGCGACCACCTGAACCCCGCCGCCGTTTTCTGGGCGCAGCCGAATCGTCCGAGGCGCTTTCCGGGCACTTCGGGACACAATGCGGAGATGAAGAGAATCGGGTTCCTGTCGTTCGGCCACTGGGCAGCGTCGCCCGGCTCGGCGGTGCGCACCCCGGCGGACGCGCTGCGTCAGTCGATCGAGCTGGCCGTCGCTGCCGAGGAACTCGGCGCCGACGGCGCCTACTTCCGCGTCCACCACTTCGCCCGGCAGCTCGGGTCGCCATTCCCGCTCCTCGCCGCGGTTGGTGCGCGCACCAGCAGGATCGAGATCGGGACGGCAGTCATCGACATGCGGTACGAGAACCCGCTGTACATGGCTGAGGACGCGGGAGCGGCCGATACCATCGCGGGCGGCCGCCTGCAGCTGGGTATCAGCCGCGGCTCACCAGAGCAGGTGATCGACGGGTGGCGATACTTCGGCTACGCGCCGGCTGAAGGCGAGAACGACGAGGCCATGGCACGGCGTCACGCGCAGGCGTTCCTTGAGACGATCGAGGGCCACGGATTCGCGACACCCCATCCCCGGCCGATGTTCCCCAATCCCCCCGGTCTGCTGCGCATCGAACCGTACTCGGAAGGACTGCGCGAGCGAATCTGGTGGGGCTCCGCCTCAAACGCGACCGCCAAGTGGGCGGCGACGCTGGGCATGAATCTCCAGAGCTCGACTCTGAAGTTTGACGAGGGCGGCGAGCCGCTGCACGTCCAGCAGCGCAAACAGATCGAGGCCTATCGCGAGGCATGGCAAGAGGCGGGCCATGAGCGGCAGCCGCGCGTGTCGGTGAGCCGCAGCATCTTCGCCCTCGTGAACGACCGCGACCACGCCTACTTCGGACGTGAGGGTCGCGGCCAGGACCAGATCGGCTACATCGACGGGAACACCCGCGCCATCTTCGGCCGGTCGTACGCGGCCGAGCCCGGGGAGTTGGTCAGGCGGCTCGCGGCGGACGAAGCAATTGCCGCGGCCGACACGCTGCTCCTGACGGTGCCCAATCAGCTGGGTGTCGAATACAACGCTCACGTCATCGAGAGCATCCTCACGCTCGTGGCGCCGGAGCTCGGGTGGCGTTGACACCGACCTCGAGGAGAGTGGCCGCTTCGGCCTGCGTGAGCTTTCGTCGTTCGATGATCTCCGCGATTTTGTGTGCGAGTTCTGCCTTCGCGGCAGCCTCCTCCGGCCGAGCGTATCCGAGATCAGCGAACACGTTACCGCTTCCGACGATGTGATCCTTTTTCGCGGGCATTTTAGTGCTCCCGTGTCTGGTCCAACTGTGCGGCTCGCGTTAACCGTTAGGCGGCCAAGCTCTCGGTGCGGGCGCTCCTCTGCGATAAACTCGACGGTCGACCGGCTCAGATCAGCAACTCACCGAGGCGCAACGGGACAGCCTGAAGACCGTCGCGATGGACATGTGGCCGCCGTATATCGCGGCGACCCAGCACGGCCTGCCGCAGGGCGACGACAAAATCGTCTTCGATCGCTTCCACATCATGCGCGAGCTGACGAAGGCCGTGGACACCGTGCGGAAGCACGAACATCGCGCCTTTCTGCGCAGCGGGGCGGACTCCCCGCTGACTGGCACGAAGTATCTCTGGCTGTTCGGCGACGAGCGCCGGCCCGCGCGTCACGCCGACGCGTTCGCGACGCTGCAAGCACGGCACCTGGATGGCGGCCGCGCGTGGGCGATCAAGGAGGTCCTCCGCTCGCTCTGGACCTATCGGCAAGGCGCCGCGGTCTCGCCCTTCTTTGCCCGGTGGTATACCTGGGCCATTCGGTCACGGCTCGACCCGGTGAAACAAGTCGCCCGTAGGCTCAAATCGCACCTCGCGGGCGTGCTGCGCTTCGTGCAGCATCCGATGACGAACGGTGTCACCGAAGGCCTCAACAACAAGATCATGAGTCTCAAGCGCAAAGCCGGCGGCTTCCGCAATCCGGCGCACTTTATGACCGCGATCTATTTTCACTGCGGCGGACTCGATCTCTACCCACGGAGCTCCCGGAAGGACCAGTTTTTTACAGCCACCCGCTTGGGGCTGGCGGGGGCAACCCCGTGGAAGTTCGAATCCTCTCTTCGCACCAATCAAATCCACAACTTACAGGCATCAACAAATCACTGTCGTGGCTGCCGGCTGGTGCGGGTGAGGGGACTCGTGCCGCATCATTCCTCGACTTGTCGTGATCGAGCGATCGCAACACCTCATGTCCTTCGATGTCTCGCGATTGTGCCGGCGCCAAGATCGCGTACCAGATCGCGCGGCTTGTGCCTTTTAGCCGTCCCCCGTAGCGTTCGGGAAGGGTGCGTTCGATCCACCCCGATAACAAACCCACGGTCTCCCCCCTCTGTGAACACCTGTTGCCGACCTTGAAAGAACATAGAAATCTGGACTGCTGGTCGAGCCGGCGTTCTGGTATTGTGTTGCGTTCTTTCATGCCGCGACACCGACCAACTCGCGGCTGCGCGGCCTCTCAGTCGGCCCGCAGGATAGCTCTACACCTCGGCGTCAGCCAGGAGTTATGCAGTCTGCATCGGCGCAACCAGCCTTTACAGGTCAGAGCCTCGATGCTTCAACCGCGTCGCGCAACGTCGCAACTGCCTCCAGCGATCCGCGATTTCCAGAATCAACTTGCGGTACCGTTGGTGCTCAAGCAAGAGGATGATGAAGCGAGGTTGGAAGGTCATGGCTGCCGTGCTCGTCGCACTGGTGCCCGTCTCGGCGATCGGATACGTGGTGCTGCTGCCGGTGCCACGTTTCCCGAAGCCG
>JBDTUL010000750.1:0-3140 GCA_040007735.1 Gammaproteobacteria bacterium
TGGACCCGGGGTTACTGCCGGTGCTCATCGTCGAAGACCAGCCGGAAACCCAGTTCATTTACGAGAAACTTCTGCGGGACACGCGGTATCAGGTGCTGTCCGCGCGCAGTCTGCGCGAAGCCCGCGAGCTCCTGGCGCGCGCGCGGCCGGTTGCCGTCCTGCTGGACATTCAATTGCGGGGCGAAAGCACCTGGCAGTACCTGACGGACCTCAAGAAGGATCCCGCCACGAAAGCGACGCCAGTGCTGATCGCCACCAACATCGAAGACGAGCGCAAGGGGCTGGCGCTCGGCGCCGATGCGTATTTTCTGAAGCCCCTGAGCCGCGCGCCGCTGCTTGCGAAACTCAACGCGCTGGTGGGCCGCGACGTTCTCATCATCGACGACGATCCGGCCGCGCGCTATGTGTTGCACAAGTTGCTTGCTGATGAGCGCACGCGCGTGGTCGAAGCCGCGGATGGCAGGAGTGGTCTCACTGCGGCGCGCGCCTCGCGGCCGGCGATGATTTTTCTCGACCTGCAGCTTCCCGATAGCAACGGCGAGGACATTCTCGGCGCATTGAAGAGAGATTCGACGCTCCGGCAAGTGCCGGTCGCCATCGTCACCTCGCAGGAACTCTCCGCTGAACAGCGGAGCCGGCTCGGCGCCAGCGCACAGGAAGTGCTGCAAAAGAACGAACTCAACGCAAATACCACGCGCGAAATACTCGCGCGTCACGGCTTGTAGGCGCATCCCTTGAGCTCACCGCGAATCACCATCCTGAATCTCGACGACACCGCTTCGTCGCGATACAACAAGTCTCATATCCTGAAGCAAGCCGGCTACACGGTGATCGAGGCAAGTACCGGTGCGGACGCGCTGCGCATTGTGCGCGAGCAGTTGCCGCAGCTCGTGCTGTGCGATGTGCGGCTACCCGACATCAGCGGCATAGAAGTGTGCCGTCGAATCAAGACAGACCCGCTTACGCGCTCCATTCCGGTGGTGCAGATCTCGGCAACCTTCGTCACACCGAAGGATCAGGAGGCGGGGCTCGAAGGCGGCGCGGAGATCTACCTCGCGGAGCCAGTTGAACCGCTCGAGCTCACCACCGTCGTGCGCGTCCTCCTGCGCCTGCATAGCATCGAGCGCGGCCTGGTGCAGAGTGAGGCCCGGTGGCGCAGCTTCGTTGACTCGAACATCATCGGCGTCGTCATCTGTCACTTCGATCGCATCGTCGAAGCGAACGCGTCCTTCCTGCGCATCATTGGCTACACCCACGAAGAAATCCTGGAGAGTGGCCTCAACTGGCGATCCATCACCCCGCCGGAAAGCATGGAGCGCAGTGAAGCGGCCCGTGCCGAGCTGCGCACGCGTGGGTTATGCGCTCCGTTCGAGAAGGAATATTTCCGCAAGGACGGCTCGCGTGTCTGGGTTGTCATCGCGGCAGCGAACGTCGTGGATAGCGACGATCAGTGGATGGGCTTCGTGCTGGATATCAGCGATCGCAAGCACGCCACGGTCGAGCGGGAAGCGGCTTACGACCGTGAGTACGCGGCACGCAAACAGGCGGAAGAGGCCACGCGCCTAAAAGACGAATTCCTCGCGAACCTGTCGCATGAGTTGCGCACGCCGATGAACGCGATCATCGGCTGGACGCACTTGCTGCGTTCCGGGCGGTTGGATGACAGTCAGCGTCAGCGCGCGCATGAATCCATCGATCGCGGCGCACGGTCGCAGGCCAAGCTCATCGAAGACCTGCTCGATGTTTCGCGCATCGTCAGCGGCAAGCTCAGTCTTGCCATGCAGGCGGTGGATCTCGCAGCGGCGGTCGACGCCGCGGTCGATAGTCAGCGGCCGGCCGCCCAGGCGAAAGGTTTGACGATCGAAGTGAGTGCGGCGCCCGCGGGATTTACTGTGAATGGCGACGTAGGCCGGCTTCAGCAAGTGTTCCTGAATGTGCTGTCCAACGCCGTGAAGTTCACTTCTAACGGCGGCCGCATCGAAGTCACGCACACTCTCACCGACACGGACGCCGAAGTCACTATCACTGACACGGGCGAAGGCATCGCTTCCGAATTCCTGCCTTACGTTTTCGACAGGTTCCGGCAAGCGGACGGCACCAGCACGCGCACTCACATGGGCCTCGGCCTTGGGCTCGCTATCGTGCGGCATGTGGTTGAACTGCACGGCGGCACGGTGCGTGCCGCGAGCGAAGGCCGGGGGAAGGGCGCTTCGTTCACGGTGGCCATTCCACTCGCAACCGATGTAGAGGGAGTGCCGCGAGGGCCGCTCGCCGGCCGCATGCCTGGCAACTATGGGCCGCCGGGCGGTTCCGGCGTCCGGGTGCTGGTGGTCGAAGACGACATGGAGACGCGCGACATCCTCAGCGCCATCCTCGAGCGCGGTGGGTTTTCGTACCGCTCGGCGGGGCGCGCCAGCGAAGCGCTCCTCGTTCTGGATGACTGGCGGCCGGACGTCATCGTTTCCGACATCGGCATGCCGGACATGGATGGCTACGAGTTCATTCGCCAGCTGCGCATGCGGCCGGCCGAAGGGGGCGGGCAGATTCCGGCCCTCGCACTCAGCGCGTTCGCCCGCAATGAAGACCGGGACCTGGCACTGCGCAGTGGGTACCAGGCGCATATTGCCAAGCCGGTGGATCCGGCGGATCTCGTGCGCGCTATCGCGGACCTGACCGCCCACCCCGTAACGCCTTTGCCGAGCGCTTCCACTTAGCCTTCCCCCGCCTCTCGTCAGCCGCCCGGCGATTGAGGGCTTCTTGATCCGGAATATGAGACCCTTACGCCCCCGCGCCGCCGGGCCCATCCACCCCGCGCGCGTTGATCGTTGATTTCCCGGGAAAATTCCGGCCAACCCGTAGTACATGGCGACCGAAACAAACCTCACTCCCGCGCCCGTCTCCGCGACGACGTGGCGACACTACTTCGAGCTGACGAAGCCGAAGGTGGTCACGCTGATCACCTTCACGGCCATCGTCGGCACGTTGCTGGCGAGCCCGGGCTGGCCGCCGCTCGATGCCCTGATTTTCGGCAACCTGGGCATCGCGCTGGCGTCGGCCTGCGCGGCCACCATCAACCATGTTCTGGATCGCCGCATCGACGAGCAGATGGCCCGCACGCGCGGCCGCCCCTTCCCCAGCGG
>JBDTUL010000751.1:0-3137 GCA_040007735.1 Gammaproteobacteria bacterium
CGACAACCGCGCCATCGGCATTTTCGGGAGCAGCCGACCTCGTATCCATGCTGGGCGACTGCGACTTCTTCTGTTCGCCGCATGGGCAGGCCTATGCCGACATCATCCACAACGGTCATCGCGAAACCATTTCAATCGCGGACAATGCTTTCGCGGACCTATTGACGCGGCGGTACTACGAAGCGTTTCAAGCGCCACCGCCGACTGACGAGCTGCGCAGCACGATTTCGATGGCTCGAGCGCGCGCCAAATTCGACGGGCAGCAGCGCGCGGTGCACGTCCGCCTGGCAGAGTTGGATGGAAAACTCTACGTCGACCTGGGCGATCCTGAGAGGCGAGCCGTCGAGATCACATCGGCCGGTTGGAGCATTGTCGCTGACCCTCCCGTCCGCTTCGTTCGCCCGCCTGGGGCTCTGCCGCTTCCCGAACCTCTGCACGGCGGCGACATTTCACTGTTACGGCGGCATCTCAACGTTCGCCATGAGTCAGCGTTCGTGCTCGTCGTCGCGTTCATTCTTGCGGCCCTTCGACCCACAGGCCCCTACCCGCTCCTCGTCTTCGTGGGGCAGCAGGGTACGGCGAAGTCAACAGCAACCCGCCTGATCAAAGCCTTGATCGATCCCAGCTCGGCGCCGTTGCGGTCGGCGCCACGTAATCCGCATGACCTATTCATAGCCGCGGCGAACGGGTGGTTGCTCGCCTTTGACAACTTGACGAGGATTTCCGGCGATCTGTCGAATGCGCTTTGCGCCCTTTCCACGGGCGGCGGATTCAGTGCGCGGAAGTTGTACACCGACGGCGAGGAGTCGCTGTTTCATGCCACGCGCGCCGTCATGCTCAACGGCATCGACAATGTCGTCACACGCTCAGACCTCGCCGATCGCTGCCTCTTTATCGAGCTTGAGCGCATTGCCGATGCCGACCGACTGCCCGAAAGCGTGCTGCATAAGAGGTTCGAGCGCGACCACCCTTTGATTATGGGTGCGCTCTTCGATGCCATCCAGCACGGCTTGCGTGAGGTAGACAACGTCAAGCTCGACCACCTGCCGCGCATGGCCGACTTTGCGACCTTCGCGGTTGCTTGCGAAGGCGCGTTGTGGCCGGCAGGGACGTTCATGGCCGCCTACGACAGCAATCGGCGGGTGGGCACAGATCGTTTGATCGAACGCGATGTCTTCGCGAGCGCGATCGTCAGCATGATGGAACGGTCAGCCTCGTACCACGGCAGCGCCAGCGACCTCCTCAAGCTGCTTTCGCTAGGAGAGGACGATGGAACCAGGCGATCCCGCGATTGGCCCCAGAGCCATTCGCAGCTCTCACGGCGTCTGCACCTGCTTGCTGCCCCGCTTCTTGAGATCGGAATTGAAATTGAATGGACCCGTGAGGGCCACGATCGCCATCGCATGATCGCCCTCAGGCTGACGGAAGACCCGTCGGCCACGACACTTGCGGATCCGAGGAATGGCGAGGAGCAGGCGCGGTCAGACGACAATGCCTGACGGCGCCCGCCCATCCCCGTTCAGGAGTCGCGGACGCCGCGCGCCAGAGACGATTGTGCGGGTGCTTGTCATTGCGCTGGCGATCATACTAATGGCCGCGGCCGCCGCAGTGCCGATCTTGGTAGCCTCCGCTTTGATCAACGACTGGGCAGCGCTGCCGCATCCCGAGGGGCTTCAGCGCAACCTCGTGTATTGGGGCGCATGGGCGATGGTCCTCAGCGTCGTCGGCCTGAAGTACACGGTTCCCCTGGTGGCGGCGCTGGAGTGGCAAGGGGGCGCTCGAGGCAGCATTCTCGCGTCGATCATCTGGGCGGCGGCTGTCTTCGGGAGTTCAATCGTGGTCGTCCGCGGTGGTCACGCCTACTTGCTGCAGGCGGATCACCTCGATGGGACCTCGGTCGCGGCGCTGGCGTTGCTTTGGATCGTTGTAGAGGTGATCGGGTCGCTGGCGCCTGCAGCGTTTGTGGCACCGGGGCGCAGGCCATGGGCGCGGACGCGCGACGAAGCTGCGGCGATTGCTGATCCGGAGAATCTGCGGATCCAGGAAGCGTCCGCGCCGTCCGCACTTACGGCTGACGAAATATTCGAAACGCTGCGCCAGGCTACTGCCAGGCCGGGGTTAAGCCGATACGGGTTGGTTGAACTTGATCGCTCGATCCGTACCTCCCATCGGCAGCTGGCGGAGGCGTTCCGGATGCCGAAGAACAACCTCGCGCGCCGCCTCACTTGGCTCAGGCGGGCCGGCCGCATCACAGTCGTCTCAACCCAACGCGAGACGCGCATCTTCTTAATTGATGATGGGGCGGATACTGGTGGTGAACCAAGTTCCCCGCCTTAGTGGGGCGCCGCCACCCTGCACCGCACTCCGATTGTTCCAAGGCCACCGCGCGAACCGCCGCGGGCCGTCGGCACGTCCGGAAAGGCCGTGGGCTCAGGCCAATGCAGGCCGCCTGCGGGCCGCCTGCGGGCCGAGCAATAGGCCAGCCCTCAGTTGGACCTGCAGGCCGGCCTGCACCGTCAGCTCGCCTGGCCCGCAACGTGATCTTGCTGGCCTGTGGCCTGTCCAACAGAGCGGCCGGCGAAAAAAGCACCCAAATCAAAGGTACGACTCATGCCGGCCTGTTGCTGATCGCGAGATCCGGCTAGGACCGCCCTCGTGGCTGCGGCAGGCCAGCTCGACCTGGTGCGCTGCATAAACTGATTTCAGAGTCCGGCGACGTCCCTGCCGACCACAGCCAACGCCCACGCAGGCCATGAGCAGGCCGCCACGGGCCACGTTTGCTTGCGGCGGACCCTCGAATGGTTTGATCGTTCTAGTTATCAGCCGGTGCGTCCAGCCGTCGGCGCACCTCTGGCCTGCCCCCTGCAGCTGGCCCGCCGCCGGACGCCGGTGCCCCATGTGTGAACTACGGCATTTGTGGATCTCATACGCACTGATCTTGTGAGGACTGTGCGGACGGCGGACAACGCGGACGGCGCCGGACTACGATCTATCAGCGACAGTTCTCGGATGCGCTGCACCCACCAACTAGTCCCAGAAAATCGCCTTCAGAATGAAGTGTCCGACATCAACGCATGTGAGTCAGATTTAGCGGCTTGAGGAACGGAGGGTTTCAGGCTCATCGTCACCACCCGAGG
>JBDTUL010000752.1:0-3134 GCA_040007735.1 Gammaproteobacteria bacterium
TCATGACGTCAGGAGAGGCCAGTGCCAAAGTGTGGCTGTCCACGCAACGCACCGAGGCACCGAACATGAATCTCCGTATCGTCCTGGCACTGATCAGCAGCCTCGCCGTGCTGTTCATCCTGTACGCGATCTGCTGCGCGCTGATCGCGCACCGGTTCACCCACGCGCGGCGCATTCGGGTGGCGCTGCCGCCAGCCGGGATCGCCGCCGCGCCGGTCCGGTTCGAGGCCCGCGATGGGCTCGCGTCGATCGACGCCTGGCACGTGCAGGCCCCGCAGCCGCGCGGCGCGGTGATCCTGGTGCCGGGCCGGGGCGCCTGCCGAGGCTACGAGCTGAGGAGCGCGACCTTTCCGCTGGTGCAGGAGTTCGTCGCGGCCGGTCTGTCGGTGATGATGATCGACTTGCGCGGCCACGGCACCAGCAGCGCCTCGCGCATGACGTACGGCGAGCACGAGCGCCACGATGTCCTCGGCGCGTTCGACTGGCTCAACGCGAATGGATATTCGGGCCTCCGCATCGGAGTGCTCGGCGCCTCGATGGGCGCGGCGGCGGCGCTTTTCGCTGCGGCCGACGAGCCGGCCATCGCGGCTCTCGTCGTCGACAGTCCCTTCGCCGAGCTCCAATCTTTGGTCGAGCAGAGTTTCCGCGCGAAGACCGGACTGCCGCGCTGTTGCATTCCGGGCGTGGCCGTCGCGGGTCGGATGCTCACCGGACTCGACCTGCGCCGCGTGCGCCCGATCGATCGCGCGCCGGAACTCGGCGGCCGGCCCATGCTCGTCGTGCACAACGAAGACGACCGACTGATCCCGGTGGGTCACGGCCGCGCGATCGCCGAGGCCTGCGGCGCCGAGTTGTGGACGCGCCCGAGCGGCGGCCACGTGGGGGCGTACCGCTGCGGCCCGGAGATCTATGCAGCCCGCATGGTCGGATTCTTCGTGCGGCACCTGACCGGCAACTCGCAGCGCGCGGCGGCGAACGATGCACGGATGGTGACGGGTCCGGTCGCGCGCGCGGCGGCGGCAAGGGCCTCCGTTGGAATCGGCGCCTACGTCAGCTTCGGCGATTGCAGCGGGGCACTGAAGGTTCGACCGGCTTGAAGTCCAGCCGTACGAGCGGCGCCTTTCCTTCGAGAACCCGCTACGGCGCCAGCGACTGCCCATCGGTCAAGCGGAACCAGATCGGCTTGACGCGCGCCGGCTGAGTAGGCGCGCCCCCGATTCCGCTGGCGGCGAGGGTCACTGCCTCATAACCGCCTTCGAGGACTCCCGCGCTGTTGAACGCACCGGCGCCGAGCACCTGGCCGGAGAGGTCGGAGAACGGCGCGCCGGGTTTCCCGACATTCCTGTGGCAGCAACTCCTGGAGAGCGCGCGACATTCCTTGGAGATGAATCTCGCGCTGTCCTTTGTCTGATGGCGGCGATGTGTGCCGGACAAACCGCTGCAGTAGGACGGCATACAATGCCGCTGGCAACAACGTCCACAACCTGTCAGGAAATGTCATGCGTCGTCTTACTATTTCGGTTGATGATCAGCTAGCCACGCAATTTGACGAACTCATAGAACGCAAGGGCTATCTGAATCGTTCCGAGGCGTTCCGAGACCTGGTGCGAAGCTCGCTCGAAGAAGGCAGGTTGACGACAGGCACTGCCCGTCACTGCATCGCCAGCCTGAGCTATGTCTACAACCATCACGAGCGCAATCTGGCCAGCCGACTGACAGAGGAGCAGCACGAGCACCACGATCTTACGGTGTCCGCGATGCATGTTCACCTGGATCACGAAAATTGCATGGAAACCGTGATTCTGAAGGGACCAACAGTCGAGGTCATCAAGTTCGCCGAATCCATCATTGCGCAAACGGGCGTTCGGCACGGCAAGTTGAACCTGATCCCGGGTGAAATGGAAAAGACGCTGATGAAACTGCACGGTCACCGACACCTGCGTCCCAGCACGTAACTGGCGCTCGCATCGCGCGACTGGCACCGGACCACTGGCGCGACCGCGCCGACCGCGGAGACCACCCGGAGCTGAAACCGCCACATCGATTCCCGCGTACTGAAGCGTGTGATCTATTTGGTATTGTTCCTATCGTGAAGTATGATCTTTTTATATATTGTAATACTCGGTTGTCTGGTGCTCTGAAGACTCGACGCTTTTGCTGCGTCTCTCGTAGGCACTCTGCTTTCTTCTTTTCCCTTCCTCCGGAGAAAATTGTGCGTACGATCAATAAGATTGCAATCCGACTGCCGCTCATCTTGCTCTTGCCGACAATAATTCCGGCAGCAATTGCCCAAACGGAATCCGCTGAAGTCACGCTGCCGCTGGTGACAGTCGAGGGCTCCAGGAACAGTCAGTTGGGCGTGGCGGACTCGGCCAATAGCGGAGTGGTGACTCAAAAGCAGTTGGAGTCGCGGACCGTCTATCGCCCTGGGGAACTGCTGGAAGTTACGCCGGGTCTGGTCGTCAGTCAGCACAGCGGAGAAGGCAAGGCAAACCAGTTCTACCTGCGTGGGTTTAATCTGGACCATGGCACTGACCTGCGGACCACCATCGACGGCATGTTGGTGAACCAACGTAGCCACGCCCACGGCCAGGGGTGGACCGATTTGAATTTTCTGATCCCCGAGATCACCGCGCTGCTCGACTACAGGAAAGGTCCGTACTACGCCGCGGAAGGCGACTTTGCCTCAGCCGGCGCCGTATCGGTGACGTACGCTGACAGGCTCGAGCGAGGCATTGCCACCATTGGTGGCGGGCAAAAGGGATTTCGGCGGATTCTGCTGGCCGATTCGCCGGCGGTTGGCTCCGGAAGTCTGCTGTATGCACTCGAGGCGTATCACAACGACGGGCCGTTCGCAAATCCGGACGACTATCGCAAAATCAATGGTGTCTTGCGCTACAGCCAGGGAACAGACATCACCGGCTTCAACGTCACTGCCATGGCCTACAACGCGAAATGGAACGCGACGGATCAGATTCCGAAGCGCGCGGTCGACAGTGGTGAACTGGACCGCTTCGGAGAAATCGACCCAACCGACGGTGGCCGAGCATCCCGCTACAGTCTGTCTGGTGCGTGGCATAGGAAGACCGATTCTGGCACGACACGGGTAAACGCATATCTCGTGAGGCAGAAGC
>JBDTUL010000753.1:0-3127 GCA_040007735.1 Gammaproteobacteria bacterium
ACCAGCCCGGCACCGGCCGCAGCGAGTGGAAACACCAGGTCTACAGCGCAATCGTGACCGCCCAGCTCGGAAAGTCCGAGCTCACTTCGTTGACCGCCTATTCGGACAACCCGAATTACGATGTCGTCGACTTCACAGCATCCCCCCTCACCGGCGCCTTGCCGTTGTTCTATCCCGATGCGGGCGTTACCGACTTCTCGAACGTGCTGCGCCAGACCTACAGCTCGGGCAAGTTCACGCAGGAGCTGCGGCTCGCAACGCCCCTCGGGGAACGGCTGGACTCGCTCGTGGGTGCGTTCTATACCACCGAGACCAACAAGTACGTCATCGAGTCTCTCGCGATCGACGCCGCCGATGGAACGGTGGTCGGCACGCCGATCCTGTGGCGGGACTCTTTGAAGTTCTCCGAGTATTCCGCTTTCGCGGACCTGACGGCGCACTTCACGGATCGATTCGACGTGCAGGCCGGAGGCCGGTTCAGCAAGAACAACCAGACGCTGCATCACCGCGAATGGACCGTCTTCGGCGGTTTCGTGGGCCGCGACCCCAAGTCGAGCGATGACTCCGTCACCTACCTCCTCACGCCCCGCTTCAAGATCTCGCCCGATCATATGATTTATGGGCGGATTGCGAGCGGCTTCCGCCCGGGCGGCCCCAATGCCGTCTGCAACGATGTGGATGTGCCCTGCAAATATCGCCCTGACAAGACGGTGAATTACGAGGTCGGTGCGAAAGGTAACCTTCTCGGGCGCTTGCTTGCATACGACGTCTCTGTCTACCGCATCGATTGGGAGAACCTGCAGGTATCGGAGATCGATGTCTCCGGAACTTACAACTACAACGCGAACGCGAGCCGGGGCCAAAGCCAGGGCGTCGAGTTGTCGTTGCGGGCCAGGCCGACCGAGGGGTTGACTCTCGCACTCTGGGGCGCCTACACGGATGCAACGCTGCGTGAGGACTTTACGTCGCTGAGCACCGCTTTTGCGCTGGCGGGCGACCGGTTGCCGTATTCGAGCCGTATCTCCGGACGGTTCTCGGCGGATCAGGAATTTGCAGTCGCGAATGGCATGGAGGCAAATGTCGGCGCCTCGGTCACCTACGTGGGCGATCGCGTTGGTGAATTCGTTCCTTCGGCGGCCCTGGCGTCGCAGCGACAAGAGTATCCGGCTTATGCGCAGGTCGATCTGCATGCCGGCCTCCAGTACGACACGTGGAAAGGCAACCTGTTCCTGCAGAACCTGACCGACAAGCGCGGTGTCACGGGCGGTGGTTTCAACAATCAAACCAATTACAACCCGTACTGGTTCAACTACATTCAGCCGCGGACGATTGGGCTTTCTCTCGAGAAAACATTCTGAGCGATCCATTCCGGTCGATGCTGCGAACCGGGCGCAACCCTCCGAGCCATCACCCGCGTGATGGCTCGATGGGGCCGCCCTGAAACGGGAGCCTATGGTGAAGTCCTTCGATCCGATGTCTCAGAGATCGCTGGTTCGGGGCGCGGTGTGGCTCTCTGTCGCCACGCTGTTGGCCGCTGCTGTTTCGAAGCCAGCAAGTGGCGCCGAAGAAATAGAAGTAGGGATCACGCCGGTGGCGGTGGGGCAGGGCCCCTACTATTTCGATACAGCGGAACAGCACGATATTCGCGTGGACATATTGGCGCGTGGCCTGGCTCATGGGTACAGCCTTGCCTTCCTGCCGAATGGCGATGCATTGATCGTGGAGCGGGGTACCCGGTTGCGGCTGCTCCGCGACGCCACCGGCGCAAAGCCGACGCTGGTCGACACGCCCGTGGCGGGTGCGCCGGATTTCAGCGCGAACGAACACATCCATCCGGACGATGTGCTCGGCATACAGGATGTGGCGCTTCACCCGGATTTTTCGAAGAACCAGCTCATTTATTACACGTACAACCGGCCCGTCGGCTTCGATGCCGAGGGGAAACGGTTGTATGTCGCCACGGTTCTGGCACGAGCCAGGCTCCAGGGCCTGAAGCTGGTCGACGCTCAGGATCTGGTGGTGGGCGAGGCGCTTCATGGTGCCGGCGGTTCTCGCATCCTGTTTGGCAAGGGCAATCTGCTCTACGTCGCCGTTGGCGCCTTGAGCGCCGGTGACGCCGAGTCGGCTCAGCGCACCGACAACATTTATGGAAAAGTGTTGCGGATCAAAACCGATGGCGGTATTCCTGAGGACAATCCCTTCGTTGCGGTCAAAGGTGCCCGAGCGGAGATTTATACGTTGGGTCATCGGGATCCCCTGGGCCTTGCCATCGAAGGCGGCTCCGGCAGCCTCATTGCTTCCGAGCACGGCCCTCAGGGAGGAGATGAAGTCAATCGCCTCGTGCCGGGCCGCAATTATGGATGGCCCCACTACACATACGGTACCGAGTACGGCGGATCGCCACTGCCGACGGCGCCAGTGGGGCCCAATACCGAGCCACCCCTGATGATATGGATGCCTTCCATTGCGCCGAACGGCATCGCCTTCTATGACGCCGGCAAGATTCCGGCCTGGAAGCACAATTTATTCATCGCCAGCGCCCGGCGCGGCGAAGTGAATGGCACGGGTGCGCTGGTACGCGTTGTGTTCAACGACAAGCTGCAGGAGACCCGGCAGGAATCGTTACTGGACGGCCTGCATCAGCGCTTCAAAGATGTGCGTCAAGGCCCGGACGGGTTGCTGTACGCGTTGACCGATGAAGACGATAGCGTGTTGATGCGTATCAGCCCTCGCGCTCGCCCCTAGCTTCGCGGCCCTGCTTCGATGCGCGTCGCGGCGATGCGCAGATACAGTGCCGGGTTTCTCCGGCGCAGCCAGAGCGCCTGGCCTGCGCCGAAGGCCGCCAGTGCGATGAGCAGATAAGGCAGCCGGTTGATCACCACGGAGTCCACGCCGGTGAGCACGGAGTAGTTCAGGAAAGCCAGCACGGTCGCCGCGGCGATGATGAGGCCGCCTACTGCCGGCGCCACCGTGACCGCGAAGCCGAACATCCGCCGTCTCGCAAAGAATATGGGGATGGTGAGCGAGGTGATGGCGAGCAACGCCATGAGGCCCACGGAGCCCAGCCCGACGAGAGCCGTTGCCACGTTAGTGAGTGGGTCGAGGCCCGCGAGCACGGCCATCACGA
>JBDTUL010000754.1:0-3126 GCA_040007735.1 Gammaproteobacteria bacterium
CGGCAGCGGCGGCAAGCGCGATCGAAGATGTCTTACGAGGGGTCATGGTCAGATTCTCCTTGAAGCGGGTTGGAAGCAAACGGCTGGGACCAAACGCGTCGTGTGGCAGGGCACGGGACGGGTCACCCGGGGGCACCCGACCGCAACCTCAGGCCCGATTCTAATGTCACGTTCCAGCTGGCCGCAGAAACTGTCGCAGACGGACGACAGCATTTGCGGCTTGGCGGAGTGCATCGGTCGGGGCACGTGTGGCGTCGTTTAGTCATACAAACAGCGATACGTTGCAGTGGTGCGGGCAGATGCACGGTGCACGCCGCTGGTGCTGTTGATTCGCGCGTGATTGCCCATATCGATGAGCGTCCTCGGACCGACTCATGGTGGCGCACACAGTGCACGCGCGCCGCCCATACAGTGGTTCGATAAAACGACCCCTGTATACACACGTTGCCAACACAGCCACGCATGCGCGATGTGAAACGCTCTTATAGAATGTGCCGCATTCCGCGAGCGTTTCACGCTTGCTCTCTATCACCTCAGCACGAACGCCTTGACCAGAAGGCAACGGAATCCGCATGAAGGATGTCTCGCGCGACGCCATCGTTGTACGCGGCGCTCGCCAGAACAATCTCAAGAATCTCGATCTTGATATTCCCCTGAACGAACTCGTCGTGGTCACCGGAGTTTCCGGCTCCGGAAAGTCCTCGCTCGTATTCGATACGCTGTATGCCGAAGGCCAGCGACGCTACGTCGAGACGTTCTCTCCCTATGCGCGCCAGTTCCTGGATCGCATGGATAAACCGCAGGTCGACTCCATCGCCGGCATTCCGCCGGCCATTGCCATCGACCAGACGAATCCCGTGCGCACGTCGCGCTCCACCGTCGGCACCATGACGGAGATGAACGACCACCTGAAGCTGCTGTTTGCGCGCGCCGGCACGCTGTTCTGCCAGCGCTGCGGCCAGCCGGTTCGGCGGGATAGTTCGGAAAGCATTTACGCAGACTTGCAGGCGCGCGCTCAGGCCGCGGGCGATCCGCGGTTGTTGTTGTGTTTTCCAGTGCCGGTACCGGGCAACTTCAACGAAAGCGAAGTGCGCGGGCTGCTGGAGAAGCAGGGGTATACGCGATTCATCGAAGCAAGTGGTGGTGCCTCCGTCGACGCAAGCCAAGCACACACGCACGATCATGGGCATGACCCCGTTGCCGCGAAGGCCGCGAGCGGCGGCGCCAGCAAACGCGCACGCAAACCCTCGCCCGTCGCAGCGAAGAGTGCCCGCAAGAAGGGAGCGGCGAAACAAGACGCGAAACTGAAAATCCTCGAAGTCGTCCAGGATCGCTTCCGCGCCGGCAGTGCCGAACGCGGGCGAGTGCTCGAATCGCTGGAGGCCGCGCTGCGCGTTGGCCGCGGCCGCGTGAACGTGCACGTTGTGGACGATGCGGATCCGCCGCGCAGTCTCGATTGCTGGCGCTATTCCAACGAGTTGCACTGTGCGCATTGCGACCTGTCGTATCGCGAGCCCATTCCCAGCCTGTTCTCGTTCAACTCGCCGGTCGGCGCGTGCGAAACCTGCCGCGGCTTCGGCCGCATCATCGGCATCGACTATGGTCTCGTCATTCCGGATGAGAGCAAGTCGCTGCGCGGCGGCGCTGTACGCCCGTGGCAAACCAAATCGATGAAGGAGTGCCAGGAAGACCTGGTCAAGTTCGCCAAGAAACGCGGCATTCCATTGGATCGTTCGTGGCGCGAGCTGAGTGCGGAGCAACGCGCGTGGGTCATCGAGGGCGAAGGCCCGTGGAGCAAGGATGTCTGGTACGGCATCAAGCGCTTCTTCGAATGGCTCGAAACCAAGTCGTACAAGATGCACGTGCGCGTGCTGTTGTCTCGCTATCGCTCTTACACGCCATGCACGGTGTGCGACGGCGCGCGCCTGAAAACCGAAGCGGTGTTGTGGCGCGTGGGTAGCCGCGAGCTCGCAGATTCCGTGCTGGACCCGGCGAAGCGCTTTCACCCGAGTGGCGTGCAGTGGTCGGACGAAACGCTGCACTCAATGCCGGGCCTCACTATCCATGACGTGATGCTCTTGCCGCTCGAGCGCGCCTGCGCGTTCTTCCAGAAGCTGTCGCTGCCGCAACCACTCGACGAAGCGTCTGATCTGCTGCTGGGTGAGATTCGCACCCGCTTCAAATACCTGGCCGACGTCGGGCTGGGTTATCTCACGCTAGACCGGCAGTCGCGCACGCTGTCCGGCGGCGAAGTGCAGCGGATCAATCTCACTACTGCGCTCGGCACGTCGCTGGTGAACACGCTGTTCGTTCTGGATGAGCCTTCCATCGGGCTGCATCCGCGGGACATGCTGCGTGTCATCGGTGTGATGAAGCGTCTTCGGGACGCTGGGAATTCGCTGGTAGTCGTCGAGCACGACCCTCAGATCATGCTCGAAGCGGATCGCATCCTCGACCTGGGTCCGGGCGCCGGCGAGCGTGGCGGAGACATCGTGTTCTTCGGCACGCCTCAAGATATACGTCGTCACGACCGCTCGCTCACGGGAGACTATCTGAGCGGCCGCAAGACCGTGGCACAGCCTTCGGAGTTGCCGCGGCCGGGTGCGAGCACGCTGCCGCCGGGCGGCCACATCGCAGCGGACGGCTCCGTCACCGCCGAAGCCCGCTCGAACCGCTGGCTGGAACTCACTGGCGCGCGCGAACACAACCTCAAGAACGTGAATGTGCGCATTCCGCTGAAGCGCCTCGTGTGTGTCACGGGCGTGTCGGGGTCGGGCAAATCCACGCTCGTCGAAGACGTGCTCTATCCCGCGCTCCAGAAATATCGTGGCAAGCCCACCGAGACGCCCGGCGAGTTCGACTCGCTGCGCGGTGCCGAGCTCATCGACGACGTCGTGATGGTCGATCAGAGCCAGATCGGCCGCACCACTCGCTCGAACCCCGCAAGCTACGTGGGCGCATTCGATTGCATTCGCGAGCTGTTCGCCGGCGAACCTGCGTCGCAGGAACGCCGCTATACCGCGGGCACGTTCAGCTTCAATTCCGGCAACGGCCGCTGCCCCACCTGCGGCGGCAACGGCTTCGAGCACGTCGAAATGCAGTTCCTGTCGGACGTGTACCTGCGCT
>JBDTUL010000755.1:0-3122 GCA_040007735.1 Gammaproteobacteria bacterium
GCTTCAGAGTCGCGAGATTTCGCGGCGTGGGACGGCGACGGGACGCTCGGCGCGACATGCGGCACGGAAGGTTCGCCAACAGATACGCCGTTGCCACCGGTCGACTCACTACCAGCATCAGTCCCGTCACCACCCGCGGCGGCTGCCAGCCCCGCAACCTCAATCCTCCCCAGCACATCCCCGGGCGCAATCTCTTCCTGCTCGCCTTTCACGATCTCGCGGAGCACGCCGCTGGCGGGCGCAGCGATTTCAACGGTGACCTTGTCGGTTTCGAGCTCGATGAGCGGCTCATGCTCGCTCACTTCATCGCCGATGGCCTTGAGCCAGCGGAGCACCTGCGAACGGGTGCCTTCCGTCTGCTCCTCGGGAGCGCGGATATCCAGTGTGGAGTTCATGCGTCTACAGGCTCGCGATGCGGCGAATGGCGTGCGTGATCCCAGCGGCGGTGGGCACCGTCGCCTCTAGTAAGACCGGGCTGTGGGGATTCGGAATATCCGGCATCGCCAGCCGCTCGACCGGCGCATCCAGGTGAAAAAACGCTTCCTTCGCCACCACCGCGGCAATCTCGGCCCCGAACCCGGCGGTCATCGTGTCCTCATGAACGATCAAACAGCGCCGCGTCTTGTACACCGATTCCAGCACCGCCTCCCGATCCCAGGGAGAGAGCGTGCGCAAGTCGATCACTTCGCAATCCACGAGTGACGCCGTCGCCGCCTGCTCACAGCGCTCGACCATCGCGCCCCACGTGATCACACTGAGTTCCGATCCCTCGCGCACGCGCCGCGCCTTGCCGAACGGCACGACGTAGTCATCTCCGGGGTAAGGCCGCCGCGCCCAGGCCGAATCCAGCATCGCGCGGTGTTCGAAGAAAATGGTGGGATCGTTGCCGCGCATCGCCGTGCGCAGCAGGCCGACGGCATCCTCGGCGTTTGAAGGCATGGCCACACGCCAGCCCACCCCGTGCAGCCAGGCCACTTCGTTGGTTTGACTGTGCCAGGGGTCGCCGCATTTGAAGAACCCGCCCGGCACGCGCAGCACCATCGGCGCCGCGAAACGATTGTTCGTGCGCCAACGCATGGTGCCGCAGTCGTTCAATTGCTCGGCGGCTGGCTCTGCGTACTTGCGAAACTGAATCTCCGCAACCGGTGCGAGGCCCGCCAACGACATGCCAACTGCACGCCCGATGATGCCTTCCTCAGAGAGGCTGGTGTCGAACACCCGGCCCTTGCCGTATTTTTCCTGCAGGCCCAGCGTCGCACCGTGCACGCCGCCCTTCGGGCCCACGTCCTCGCCAAACACGGCGATCTTCGGGTTCGCCGCAAGCTCCACATCCAGTGTGCGTCGAATCGCGGTGAGCATGTTCATGCGAGTCGCTTCGGCTCGTATGACCTCAGTGCTCGGAGCAAACACGCAGCCCTCGGCCGCGAGCCCGCCCTGGCGCTGAACGGCCGGGACGCCGGCAGCGGACACTTCGGCGAAGACATGTCGCGTAACGTTCTGCGGATTCGGCAAAGGCCGCGCGATGGCGCGCTCGACAGCCGCCTCGATGTCTCGTCGCGCCTGCCCGGCAATATCGGACCATTCAGAGGCGCTCATGACCTCGGGCACCAGCGCACCGCGCAGCCGCCCGATGGGATCGCGCGCGCGTTCCAGCGCAACGATATCCGGCGACTTGTAAGCCTGCGTGTCCTGCCCCGAATGCCCGCAGAGACGCGGCACAGTGAGGCGCAACAGCACCGGCCCGTGCTCCGATCGGACCAGGGACACAGCGCGGTCCGTCAGTTCGGCAGCCTCGAGGGGATCCGTGCCATCGCCCTCCAGAATCGTCAGATTCGCAAAAGACGCCAGGTTGGCGGCGATGTTGCCGCCGGGCGTCTGCAACTCGGAGGTGACCGAGATTCCATACCCGTTGTCTTCCACGTAGAACAGCATGGGCAGGCGCAAGGTGGTGGCCATGGTCAGAGCCGACCAGAAGCCGTTCGTGGCACACGAGGCTTCTCCCCCGTGCACAACGGCAATGCTGCCCTGGTAGGACGCATCGCCCAGCACATCACATCGATATCGAATGGCCTGGGCCCAACCCGCGGTGGGCGTGTACTGCGCACCTACGCCACCGCATGCGGGCAGCACCGTGGCGGCCCCCTGGCTGGGCATATTGAACACCACTCCAATATCTCGCCCATCACTGAAGGAGCCTGCTCGGGCGAGAGGGCCTGCGGCGGCCTCCTCCAGATCGAGCCCGAGGGCCAGCATGAGCGGGCGGGAGCGGTAATAGACACCCACGCCGTCGTGGCGAGCGGTGAGCCTGAGGCCGAGAAGAATCTGACCCAGCTCGTGCCCGCGAGCCGAGAACTGGTACAGCACCTTGCGTTCGGGAACGAGCCGCGACTCTTCGATGTCGTCCAGGGCGCGGGAGGCGTGGAACAGGTAGGCGACCCGGCGCCAGTCCGGCGCCTGTGAGGGCTGTGGGGAGAATTGCGCTTCGGTGATCTGCGAGGCCGGGTCGACCTGCGCGGCGGGGGTGACCGGCGAGGCGGGCTTCAAATGGGCGGCTCGATTGGCCATCAGGTGCGACTCTCCGGTGGGCTGCTCCCGCACAGCTTATGCGCCGGATCACGCAATGAGCTTGCCGTTATTGCCCTGCACGACTCATTGTTGGCAATATTATTGCCGTTTCCCTGGAACTCGCCCATGGCCAAAACGCTCGACCGTCTCGACCGCCGCATGCTCGATGAACTGCAGGCCGATGCGCGCATCTCCAATCAGGAACTCGCCAAGCGCGTCGGGCTGTCACCAGCACCCTGCTGGCGCCGGCTGCGGCGGCTGGAAAAGGACGGGCTCATTGCCGGTCACGTCACGCTGCTGAACGCCCAGGCCATCGGCTTGCCCATCGTGGCGTACGCGCTGGTGTCGCTCGAAAACCATCATCCCGAGAGCGTGAAGCAGTTCGACCAGATGATCGCGGACCGCCCCGAGGTGCTGGAATGCCACTCGATGAGCGGCAACAACGATTACCTGTTGCGCATCGTCGCCGCGAGCATCGAGGCCTACGAGAAATTCATGAGCACCCACCTGCTGCAGCTTCGCGCAGTGCGCTCGGTGAATACGAGCTTCGTGCTCCG
>JBDTUL010000756.1:0-3119 GCA_040007735.1 Gammaproteobacteria bacterium
GCCGCAACGGCTATGCGATCGAGCGCATCGAGGAACTGCCCGACCGCACCGTCGCACACATGATGAAGCACATCTAGCGCAGGCGCTTTTTCCACAGCGGCACTCGTGTGATGATCGAGAAATTCGCCGGTGTTTGCGGCATTCTTCCAAGCGAATTTCTCTATCTGAATCACACTACCAGCTTATGATTCTAGTGTCCCTTTTGATTCCGAAGTTCGCTCGGACGCCAGCATCGAAGTTGTGCGAACCTCGGATCAGGGACACCAGCGCGGGTGGACGCGGGCGTCCCATCGGTCCAATGTCGTTGGACGTCGGAGCTTTTCCGTATTGGCGGGCAGCATAATGTTTCCACTATCGAAAATGCTGGCCTCGTTCGTGAAGGTCGGCACGCTGAATGTGGTCGATGCGGAGGGGCGGGCGCACGTCTTCGGCGGTACAAAGCCGGGTCCCACGGCCAACATGCGGCTGACCGATCCAGGCCTTTATCGCAAGCTGTTCTTCAATCCGGAGCTGCACGCGGGCGAAGCGTACATGGACGGCCGCATGACCTTCCCGGAAACGGGGCTGCGGGCGTTCCTGACGCTGTTCTCCGTCAATCGCCTCGCGCTGAGTTCGCAGCCGGTGCAGCAGGTGCTGCGCCGCATCTCGCGTGGGCTCAAGCGCTTCCAGCAGGCCAACCCGATCGGCAAGGCGCAGCAGAACGTCGCCCACCACTACGATCTCGGCAACCCCTTCTACGAATTGTTCCTTGATCGTGAGCTGTTCTACTCGTGCGCCTATTTCCGCAGCGAAGATGAGACACTCGAAGCCGCGCAGCGCAATAAATGCAGGCTCATCGCGGCGAAGCTCAATCTGAAGCCGGGCATGAAGGTGCTCGACATCGGCTCGGGCTGGGGCGGGCTCGCGCGCTACCTTGCGCAGATCGCGGACGTCGAAGTGGTGGGCGTGACGCTGTCGAAGGAGCAGTTTGCGCTCGCTGTCGAGCGCACGAAGGCGGCGGGCCTGGAGGAGCGCGTCAAATTCGCGCTGCAGGACTACCGCCAGCTCACGACCAAGTTCGACCGCATCGTGTCGGTCGGCATGTTCGAGCATGTCGGTGTCGGCCACTACGATGAATTCTTCGCCAAGGTGAATGAGCTGCTGACCGACGACGGCGTGATGTTGCTCCATTCGATCGGCCACATGAGCCCGCCCGGCACCGCGAGCCCGTGGCTGCGGAAATACATCTTCCCCGGCGCTTACTCGCCGGCGCTGTCGGAAGTTTTTCCGGCGGTCGAGAACAACAGTCTGTGGGTGACCGATGTCGAGTTCCTGCGCGTGCACTACGCGACGACGCTACGACATTGGTACGAGCGTTTCGACGCCAACCGCGAAGCCGTCGCGAAGATGTACGACGAGCGCTTCTGCCGGATGTGGGAGTTCTACCTGATCAGCGCTGAGATGATGTTCCGCACCGGCTCGCAGGAAGTCTTCCACATGCAACTGGCAAAGAAGCGCGATGCGGCGCCCATCGTGCGCGATTATGCGGTCGACGTGCAGCGCGACTATGAGCGGCTCGAGCGTGAGCGCGGCATCTAACAGCGCGCGCGAGCGAGGGCTCTAACTAAGCGTCGTTGCTCGGCGCGGGCTTGCGGCGCGCACGCTCCCGCTTGGCGGTGTTGGTGAGCTTTCCGGCGATGGCGTCGAGCTTGCGCTGCGCCGCATTGAAAGCGTCCCGCAGGGCGATGAAGACGTCGGCGTTGTCGGCCTCGTTGTCGATGACGATCGGCTGCTTGCCGGGCACGCCGAGATCGATTGTCACGTTGAACATCTTGGCCCGCGAGTCGGTCCGGTTCGGCGACGAGATCACGACGCGGGCGTGCGTGAACCGATCGAAATGCCCGTGCAGGCGTGCATATTTCTCCTGTATCCGAGCCTCCACCGCTTCGCTCGTGTCGATTCCATGGAAGGAGATCTCGAGAGGGATCGTCATGCTGTATCCACCTTTCTGCTGAGGTATGCGAGAAGGCACCGTTTAGACGTGGGAGTCTCCCTGAGCCGGATCAAGAGGGGAGGATTGCCCAATCGGTACGCCACCCTTTGGCTGGAGCGCTTGCCGTGGGAGTATTTCGTCCGGGAGCAATGACGCCCGCCCGCGCCGCCGCTTGGCCAACCAGTAAGCCGTGCGCCACCCTTCGCCGCGCGTCGGGGGCAAGGGTGCATCGATCGTAAACGTATCGTCGATCGCTGCTCTGACGACGTCTCCCGGACAGTGCTGCGTGGCTGGCGGTTGCAGGATCTGAAAGGTGCGCAATCCCGGCGTCACGCGCTCCCGCAGAAGCCGTGCGCCTTGACGACACGCTTGTCGGAGGCCGGAAACTTCGCCAGCCGATCCACCGGCCGCACCGGACGCTTGACCAGCTCGCCGCCGCAGTTCGGGCAGCGCCCGCCGGGCAGCCGCTCGCTCGCGCAGTCGGCGCAGAAGGTGCACTCGAACGAGCAGATCACCGCGTCCGCGGCATCCGCCGGCAGGTCCTTGTCGCAACATTCGCAGTTGGGTCTCAACGTCAGCATGACCGGACCTCCGTCTCTGTGATCTCAGAAAAACGCCTGCAG
The DNA here is from genome assembly GCA_040007735.1 of Gammaproteobacteria bacterium. Classification (GTDB taxonomy): domain Bacteria; phylum Pseudomonadota; class Gammaproteobacteria; order Steroidobacterales; family Steroidobacteraceae; genus JADGHX01. The sequence continues at coordinate 2,596 of JBDTUL010000756.1, forward strand.
CCCGGTTTGCGCACGGCCGAGGATCAGCGCGTGGACATCGTGCGCGCCCTCGTAGGTGTTGACCGTCTCGAGGTTCGCCGCGTGGCGCATCACATGGTACTCGATCTGGATGCCGTTGCCGCCGTGCATGTCGCGTGCGACGCGGGCAATGTCGAGCGCCTTGCCGCAGTTGTTCCGCTTGATGATCGAGATCGCTTCAGGCGCCAGCCGCCCTTCGTCGAACAGGCGGCCGGCGCGCAGCGCTGCATGAAGACCGAGTGTGATCTCGGTCTGCATATCCGCGAGCTTCTTCTGCACGAGCTGCGTTGCCGCGAGCGGGCGGCCGAACTGTTTCCTGTCGAGCGTGTACTGGCGCGCGCGATGCCAGCAATCCTCGGCCGCACCCATGGCGCCCCACGCGATGCCATAGCGCGCGCGGTTGAGGCAGCCGAACGGTCCCTTGAGGCCGGAGACATTCGGTAGCATCGCGCTTTCCGGCACCACGACGCCATCCATCACGACTTCGCCGGTGATCGAGCAGCGCA
>JBDTUL010000757.1:0-3115 GCA_040007735.1 Gammaproteobacteria bacterium
CGAAGTCCGCGTGAACTGCAGGCTCATAGTGCTCACGCGTATACGCATAGCTCTTGGTCGAGCCTTCGTGATCGTTGAACGTGACGCACGGTGAGAGCACATCGATCAGCGCAAAACCCTTGTGCCGCATGCCCGCCTGGATGAGCGGCACCAGCTGCGGCTTGTCGCCGGAGAAACTGCGCGCGACAAAGCTCGCACCCAGCGTCAACGCCAGCAGCACCGGATCGATGGGCGGCTGAAAGTTAGTCTCGCCCTTCTTCGCCTTGGTGCCCACGTCGGCAGACGCGGAAAACTGGCCTTTCGTCAGCCCATACACACCGTTGTTCTCGATGATGTACAGCATGTTCAGGTTGCGGCGGATGGCGTGGCAGAACTGGCCCAGCCCGATGGAAAGCGTGTCGCCGTCGCCGGATACGCCAATATAGTTGAGCTCGCGGTTCGCAGCGTTCGCGCCCATGGCAATGGAGGGCATGCGGCCGTGCACCGAATTGAACCCGTGGCCGCCGCTCACGAAGTAGGCGGTGGTCTTGGACGAGCAGCCGATGCCCGACAGCTTCACCAGATTCTGCGGCTCGATCGAAAGCTCCCAGCAGGCCTCGACGATGGCGGCAGTGATGGAGTCGTGGCCGCAGCCCGCGCAGAGCGTGGAGAGCGACCCTTCATAGTCACGGCGCGTGAAGCCCTGCGAGTTTCGCGGCAGTGACGGGTGTGCGACTTTGGGTTTTGCGAGGTATGTCATGTTCGTATCCTGGCCGGCGGCTCAGCTGGCCACGCCGACAGATTGTTCCTCGGGACGCGGGCGCACCTGATCCAGCACACCTTCCACAATGAAGCTGGAAGAGATAGGCAACCCGTCGTAGTGCAGGAGCGAGCGCAGCTTAGCCTTCTCTACCTTCGACTCGAGGATCAGCAGCGAGCGGAACTGAGCATCGCGGTTCTGCTCCACCACGAACAGAGTGCTGTGCGCCTCGAGAAACCGCTCCACGTCTTCGGAAAACGGGAACGACCGCACGCGCATGTAGTTGATGCGCACGCCCTGCGCCCTGAGCAGATCGATGGCTTCGTGAATGGCGCCATCGCAGCTGCCGAGCGAGACGATGCCGATGTCGCCGCCAGCGGTGGCGTCGATGACGGCGCGCGGGACCATCTTCTTGGCCGTCTCCCACTTCTTCATCAGGCGGTCCAGCACGATCTTGTAGTCCGCCGAATCTTCAGTGTAGACGCCGTATTGAGTGTGGCCCGAGCCTCGCGTGAAGTACGCAGCCTTAGGATGCACACCGGGCAGCGTGCGGCTCGGAATGCCGTCGCCATCCTTATCGAGATACCGATAGAACTTCTCGAGCTTCACGATCTCGTCTTTCGTGAGCATCTTGCCGCGGTCCGGCTTGTAGGAGTCGTCCCACTTGAGATCCCGGCACATCCAGTCGTTCATGCCGATGTCGAGATCGGACATCACGAACACCGGCGTCTGCAAGCGTTCGGCCAGGTCGAACGCCTGGATGGCCATGTAAAAGCATTCCTCGGGATTCGAGGGATAGAGACAGATGTGGCGCGTGTCGCCGTGCGATGCGTACGCGGCCGACATGAGGTCACACTGCTGAGTGCGCGTAGGCATGCCCGTGGACGGGCCGACGCGCTGAATGTCAAAGATAACGGCCGGCACTTCAGCGTAGTACGCGAGGCCGATGAATTCCTGCATAAGTGAAACGCCGGGCCCGGAGGTCGCCGTGAACGCGCGCGCGCCATTCCACATGGCGCCGATGGTCATGCCGATGGCGGCCAGCTCATCTTCCGCCTGGATGAACGCGAAATTCTTGCGGCCCGTCTCAGGGTCTACACGCATGCGGTCGCAGAACGACTTGTATGCGTCCATCAGCGAGGTGGACGGCGTTATCGGGTACCACGCGGCAACCGTCGCGCCCGCGAACACACAACCGAGCCCCGCAGCCGTGTTGCCGTCGATCATGATGTGGCCGGCGGTCTTGTTCATCTTCTCTACGCGCATCGGCAGCGGACAACTGAAATTCTGGTTCGCGTAGTCGTAGCCGAGCTGGATGGCCTTCATGTTGCTTTCGACGAGCGCGGGCTTCTTCGCGTACGTCTCGGCGAGCAACGCACGGATCTGCTCGATGTCGAGATCCAGCAACGCGGCCAGTGCGCCCGCGTAACAAATGTTCTTCATCAGGATGCGCGTGCGCAAGCCGGCGAAGTTCTCGTTGCAGAGCTTTGCGAGCGGCACGCCCAGCACCGTGATGTCCTCGCGCTTCAGCAGCGAAGGGCGCGGCCACGTGGAGTCGTAAATGAGATAGCCACCGGGGGTGACCTCCTTCACGTCCCGCGCATAGGTTTCCGCGTTCATGGCGACCATGAGATCCACGCGGCCCGAGCGGGCCACGTAGCCATCCTTGGTCACGCGAATCTCATACCAGGTGGGCAGGCCCTGGATGTTCGACGGGAAGTAGTTCTTGCCCATCACCGGAATGCCGCTGCGGAAGATGGACTTCATCAGCAGGCTGTTCGCGCTCGCCGACCCGGTGCCGTTCACCGTCGCGATCTTGATGGCGAAGTCGTTGATCTTGGCTAGTTGAGACATGGGGGCTCGAGGCTGGCTGACGGTTGGGCGTGAAGAGGGGCCGTGAGGGCATCACGGCCCCTCCCCTTCACGCGATTTTGGGTTGCTGCTCGAAGAGTTGTTTCGCTTCGTCGACGGCATGGGGCCACTTGATCGTGGACTTCTGCATGTCCCACGCGGCCGTAGGGCAGCGCTCTGCGCACAGGCCGCAGTGAACGCAGAGGTCTTCGTCTTTGACCATGACGCGGCCCGTCTGTTTCAACTCGGTTGAAACATAGAGCGCCTGCGTCAGGTTCACGGCCGGCGCCTTCAGGCGGGTGCGCAGCTCTGCTTCGTCGCCGTTGGCGGTGATGGTGAGGCAGTCCACCGGGCAGATGTCGAGGCAAGCATCGCACTCGATGCACAGCTTGGCCTCGAACACCGTCTGCACGTCGCAGTTGAGGCACCGCTGCACTTCCTCTGCAGCCTGTTCGGCAGTGAAACCGAGCTCTACCTCGATGTTCAGCTTCTTGAAGCGCTCCTTCAGGGACACATGCGGCATGA
>JBDTUL010000758.1:0-3096 GCA_040007735.1 Gammaproteobacteria bacterium
CCCATAGTGCTTGCTGCCTTGCTTCGCGTCATTGTGGGACGTCTGACGTTTCCAGACGATCTCGTTCACAAAATTCTGCTCGCCGAAGATCTGGTCGAGCATCACCTTGACGTAATGGGACGCGTGCCAATCGCAGTGGTAGTAAAAGCTCCCGGTTTGCTTGAGGACACGGCCCAGCTCTACGCAGCGCGGGCGCATGAACTCGATATAGGCCTGCGTACTCGCGTGACGGTCGTCGAAGGCCCGTTTCTCCTTCGTCTCGCCCCAAAAAACTTCATAGTTCCGATTGGAGTTGAACGGCGGATCGATGTAGATCAGATCCACGCACGCATCGGGAAGTTTCCGGAGTTGGTCGAGGTTGTCGCCGCAATAGACGACACGGGTATCGATGACCGAGGAGGGACGGCTACCCCCAGCCACTGAGGCTTTCTTGGCCTGTTTCGACATCAGGCCTATGTTTTCGGCGCTCGTGGTGACAGGACTGTACGGCGCTATATGGCGGGTCTCCGGAGGGACAGACTGTGCAACCGTAGGAACAAGGTTCCCGCCCAGGTTGTCGTGCGTGTCACCGGCTACCCACACCCAGCACACTCCCGTCTCGCGGCCTCGTGGTACACTTGGCCGCAAGTCGGGCGTCCGTCTGACTTTCCCTCTCGAAACGAACTCTCACCCGCGCGTTGGCGCGCGACGGGTGTCTCTATTCTCTACCACGGTGCGCCACGAATAGAATGCGCGAATGGCTGACAATCGTCCGACCGCAACGTGGAAGCTATGGGCGCTCGGCGCGGCCGGTGGAATCGCCTTGTCTGTCGCCATGTTCACGGCAGGTGGCGACGGCGACCAGATGCGCGATAGCGCCAGAACGGTAGGTAACACCGGCTTTCGGATCTTGGCTCTTGCGGTCCTCATCGGTGGAGGGTGGGCAGCACTCCGCAAACGGCGCTGATGCGGCACCATCTCAGCGATACAAGAGAGGGAGTCTGTGCGCGAGTTCCTGAACCTGCTACGGTGCCCGTGGAGGCTCCCATGCTGCCACTTGAAGCTAAAGACCATCCGATAACCGTAGCGTTCGGCCAAGCCATACAGGCCGCTCGCCTTTGGCGTAGCTTGGCGAATGGCAACCCCGCCGAACACGCTGTGAGGGACAACCGGGTCGAAGCGCTCATCAGGCTGTCCGAGGACCTAATTCCTGAAGTGCTGGCTGCTTACCCACCCGACAAGACGGCCTAGGATGGGTCTGCGAAAGGCTCAATTCCCAGCAGGGGTAATTATGGCGATCACAAACCCAAGTGATTCTGAGGCGAGTGCGGAGAAAAGTGCCGCCTGAAAAGCCGAAAGCCCCGGGCAACATACGCGCCTCGGGGCTTCCGATTGGGGAAAAGCCGCATCCCGTGCGGCCCACCCTTAACAGATTTGACGCCGGACACGCCGCTCAGGTTTCGTCGTCATTGAACGGCAGCGGGAGGATCTCCCGCTCAAGCCGCGCTAGCTCCCGCGCTGCCAGAGTGCGCTACTGCCGGCTGTCAGCGTGCGGTGCTGCTGGCGTAAACGGCGTGACGTGCTCGATGCGCCCCTGTCCTGGCTCGTCGATCCACACGTTCCACACGTGGGCGCACGCATCACAGCGGTAGTAGCGGACGTGATTGGACCGGATGCCAGCTAGGAGTCGCGGAGTCGATTGATCGCAGGAGGGGCAGGGCTGGGGTGCCATGCCGGCAGTGTAGAGGCGCGGCGTCGGCAGGTCTGTACTGCATTGAACAGGTAGCTGAGCCGTCGATCACGGCCGAGATACACGCGACCGTGCGAAGTGGCCGGTCACGCCCGTCGTGCCGGCGGACAAATCCAACGACGCGCAATTTCGTGCGACATTCCTGGCGACCGTGCCTCAGTCAAGCTCGAAGTGTCGACAGGCAAGGGAATAAGGCGTTTGCCACACCCAACGCTACCTGCTGGCGATCTGCATAAGTGTTTCCTTCGCAACGATGGCGCCGAAAGCCCTTAGGCAGGTCGTACTCGGTTGACATTCAACGCTTACGGATTGGACGAGCTCGGCCTTGCGGCCACCGCGATACGAAAAAAATCGACATCCCTCGCACTTCAGCGTTGCATCTCCAGCGGTACTGATCGTCACCAGGAAGGTGTTGGTCCCCCCGCCGCCGAGGCCCGTCCTGCCAGCGAACCAGCCAACTACGACGAGGACAGCCGCAACAGCAATCTGTCGGATAACACGTAACATCGTTCCCCCTTAATTGGGCCGTTTTCTGGGTCCACGCGATGTGGGCTTTCTCCGGGCAGGCTTCGCCTTCAGATGTGACGGAGCGCGTCCTCACACTTCGGGATCTTGAGCGGTTCGTCTTTGCGCGCACGCTTCGGCACGCGGGGATTCTACTCCTCGCTAAACGGCAGTGGTTCCCTTCTGAGCCTCGCATCGCGAGTTCCGCGCATTCCCTCGTGGAGGGAGTCGCATGCGAAAGACCGTCTCGGCACTCCTGCTGGTCCTCGCCGTGTTTGTAACGAACAGTGCGTCCGCGCAGGTCGCCACGCGTTCCTACGTTGTCGGATCTGCCGGTGCCTGGTCGAATCCGTTTGCATCGGGCCTGCTACTCGGCGCCGGCGGCGGAAGCGAACTGACCTGGGCCAGAACAGTTGGAGTCGGTGCGGAGCTAGGCGCGCTGATGGGCGGCGCGGATATCGCAGTCACGGCTTCCATGAGTGGAATCGTTCGACTGACAGGCCGGCAGGGCACTGGTAATACGACGGTCCCATTCGTCGCTGCCGGATTTACTGGTCTTATCGCGCTGACCGATACCGGGGAGAGTCACGCGTGGCATCTACGCGCTGGCGTGGACTGGCGACCCTGTGAGTGTCGCCAGATTCGCTTCGAATTTATCGAGGTCTTTCGAGGGCACGCGTGGACGGATCATTACTCCCTTGCTCGTATAGGCGTCCTGTTCGGCTAGTCCGGTCCGGCGCCGTGCACTTTGGAATCGATTAGCGGCGCTTCCCTCGACGAAGAACGAGCCAAATTGTGATCGGCATGGCAACGACTACGAACCAGATCAGCACGGCACGATTCACGCGTGCGATTATACGTTC
>JBDTUL010000759.1:0-3090 GCA_040007735.1 Gammaproteobacteria bacterium
AAGAGGAAGGCTCCTTCGAGCCTGCCCGCTCCTGGCCATCCATTGGTCTTGAACGGCGAGGCGAATGACACTCAACCCTCGTCAGCCGGCCCCACAACCACTTTACCGTTCCAAACCTCTCAGAACTAAGCCACCTCCTCGCGGAAATACCTCAAGGAGCGAGTGTCAGGGAAAGCGATGATGCATGGAGCCAAGTAAATGAAACGCGACGCACTCATTTCGGATCTGCAGGCCCTGCTTGAGCGGAGGGACGACATCCAGCGGCGACTGGAGCAGGCACGACTCGAGAACGAGCGGCGCCTGGAGCAGCGCCGGTTCATGTTGCTGAAATCCCTGCCGTCCAGGCTGGGATTCACGTCAACGGACGAGCTGATTCTGGTGCTTCAGACGCAGACGGTCCCGAGACCGCAGAAGCGCGCACGAGTAAGGCATTGGCCCGCTCTGCGTCTCGAGGTCGGGGCGTCAGATATACGGCGGACATCCAGATTGAAATTCGGAAGCAGCTTCAGGCGAAGCAGTTGACCGCATCGGCCATCTCAAGGAAATATGGCCCGTCGCTCGCGACCCTCGCGAGCTGGAAGCGCAAGTGGGGGCTGTCGAGGGCGCGGAAAGCGAAGAGAGGCAGAACTGCCGTCTCGCCTTCGAAGCGGTCTCGCATGAACGGCCACGAGGTCGCGAGCGTCCGGTAGAGTTATGCCCCTGTAACATCCCGCGCAGCATTGGAAACCGGGGTCCGTGATACACCCCATTTAGCGGTTACCTACCCTCAGTTCAGGAACTTTGCGGTGCATATCGACTTGAACGTGAGGCTTGATTCGTTAAAAAGGCAGCTGTCGCGATTGGAGCGTCGGCGACAATCGCTGGAGCGTCAGCTTCAAGCGCGCCGGATCCAACAGCTCAAGTGCCTGCCGGGTCAGGTCGGGCTGGCTGATCTCGACGAACTCGTCTTAGCATTGATCCCTCTCACGTCTGCGGCACTTCGTGCGCAGCTGAGTTCGCTTACTCAAAAGCACGCTGGATTCTCCGAAGGGAGTGGCGCGCCAGGTAAGCGCAAGTTTTCGTGTGAGGTCAAAGCGAGAGTCAAAGCCGAACTTCAGGCCGGCGGAAAATCCGCTGCACAATTGTCGAGAGAATATGGGCCTTCGCATCCCACTATCATGGGCTGGAAGCGCGAGTGGGGCATGACGCATCCGCGCATCAGAGCGAAGGCTGCCGCCTTGGGTATGTAGGGTCAAGGCAACCGGTTCGACCGGCGCGCCGGCCTCCGCCCTTATGCTCCGCAGTCTCCCGCGCACGGCGAGGAAAGTGCGAGGTTGTTTCCGTTACACGCGCGCTGGGACTCGGCATCGCCGCGGGGGTAGCCTCACGGATTTCCATCACGCGATAGCCAAGCTGCGCGAGGCCGCTCCACCCCGGTACGCAAATACGATCAGCGCAACGCCACCGACGATAATGGGGAACGACAGCGCCTGCCCGATGGTGAACCATCCGCCTGGGAGATAGCCGACTTCCTCATCCGGCAGCCGCACGTATCCAATACAGCACCGCACGGTGCCATAGATCACTTCGAAAAGTCCCGACGCCATAGCGCAGGCGGGTTCGTGAGGTGAACCACCACAGGATGTCGAACAGCACCGACACCGCCGCCCAGCAACGTTGCAAGACAAATTGTGCGAAAGGCTACGGTAGCCACTGACAACGCCTCCGAGAAAGGGTGTTAGGAGGTAGAGTGTCGATTCGAGACGAAGATTTGGGAGTTTTCGGATTCCTAAGTGTTCGCGCGCTCAACGGGGCAGGTTCGATTCATAGAGCGGACCGCAAACGGCCGCTAGCGGGAACGCCAGACTCTTCGGCCTGCGGTCCGACAAGGCTCCTCGGAAGGGGCGACATCACACGGCGCCTTCAGAATCTGCCCCCTTTCAGCGCGGAGCGTGAAGCACTCTGGAACTCAGGACTTTGACGCCGTGAGGTGCCAGCTCCCGCTTACTCAGCAGTCGCGAATATAGGCGACGGAAGGGGCCCGGAAAAATGATCGGACGAGCTTTGGATCACCGCGTACGGTGGCGAGCTGTTGATCGATACGCCCCGCCAACTTCTCGCCTTGTTGCAGCGGTCGTCGGGCCGTGCCGGTACGTTTGACGTGACTCCAGACCAATTCGTCCGGATTCAATTCCGGGGCGTAGCCGGGTAAAAAATGCAGGCTCAGCTTTCCTTCGGTCGATTCGACATAGTCACGAACGAGACGAGTTTTGTGTGCGGGCAGGCTATCAAGAATCAAACGCACCGCTTTCTTGCGTCGGTGCATCAGCTGGCGCAGCAACTGGACAAACAGTTCACCATTCAAACCACCCGCGTAGGTGCAGAACCAAAACTCTCCGCGCGGCCCGACCGCCGAGGCGGCCGATATCGACTGGCGTTGCCCAGGGCGATACACGATCGGGGTTTGGCCGCGCAATCCCCAGGTCTTCCCGTGCACGGTGTCGGCGCGAAAACCCGACTCATCCCAAAAGAGAATCTGCGCGCCGTCGCGCTTAGCCTGGCGGGCCAGCGTCGGATACGTTTGGCTTTGCCACAAGGCAATCGCCTCGGGATCTCGTTGATAAGCACGCTGCAGCGGTTTCTGCGGCGTCAACTGCAACTTCGCCAACAGCGATCCGACGGATGTGACGCCCAGATCAATTCCAAACTTCCGCTAAATCAACACCGCCACGATTGCGCGGGTCCACAAACCGAAGTCCAAACCGTATTGACGCGGGTCGCGACCATTGACCCAACGAAATACTTGCCGCTCCTGGGCCGCCGTCAAACTGCGCGGGCGCCCGGTACCGCGGGTCGAACTCAGCGCTCTCAAGCCATTGCCACTTCCGGCGGACAGGCTCATCCATTTGTAAATCGTCGTGCGGTTGAATCCGTAAGAGCTGATCACCACGCCGGGATCCTCTCCTTCACGAACCCGACGGATCGCCATGAGGCGAATTTGTTCGAGCGTGGCATGATCGAGTGTGCGGCCGTCTATCTTCATATCATATTGGATCGACACAACGTCTCTTCGTTCAACTTTATTCGACTATATTACTGACCGGTGAGTAA
>JBDTUL010000760.1:0-3083 GCA_040007735.1 Gammaproteobacteria bacterium
CGCCGGGGTGCTCTTCCAGGAACTGCTTACAGTCGCGGGGCGCATTTATTACGACACCCACGTTCGGCCGCTGCTGTCCATGCAGGGCTTTGTGCGCGAAATCGCATTCGACCTCAAGGCGTCAGAACCGGAAAGGACGGTATCCGTCGTCCTGAATGCAATTCAGACCGTTGACTCGCAGGGCCGAGCGCATCGCCTTAGCATCCTGGTGTTCGATGCCTCCGAGCGACGGCAGTACGAGCGAGAGCTTCTCCGTGCTCGTCGCATCGCGGACGACGCTACGGAAACCGAACGCCTCGCGCGCGAGCAGGCCGAACGTGCGGGCCGCGCCAAGGACGATTTTCTGGCTATGGTGTCGCACGAGCTGCGCACTCCGCTAAGCGCGATTCTGGGTTGGACTCAAGTGCTACGCCGCACTGGTGCTGCTGAGGATAAGCTCGAGCAGGGCCTCGAGGTCATTGAACGTAACACCCGCCTCCAGGCACGCCTCGTGGAGGACCTGCTCGACATGAGCCGGATAGTGGCAGGAAAGCTGCGACTGGACGTGCAGAGTGTGCCACTGGCCTCAGTAATCGAGGAAGCCCTGGACGCAGTCGCGGGAAGCGCCCAAGCGCGACAGATTCTCGTGGAGAAGATTCTCGACCCTACGTTCCGCGTCTCGGGCGACTCGGTACGTCTCCAGCAGGTGTTCTGGAATCTCTTCAACAATGCCATCAAGTTCACCCCTAAGGAAGGATTGCTGCGCGTTGTCACGCAGCGCGTGACTTCACACGTCGAAGTACATGTGATCGACAGCGGGCGCGGCATGTCGAAAGAGTTCATCGCCCACGCATTCGAGCGCTTTCGGCAGTTCTCCAAAGCCGGTGCGCGCGATACGGCAGGCCTGGGCCTTGGGCTCGCCATCGTTAGACATATCGTCGAAATGCACGGCGGATCGGTTAGCGCGCAGAGTGAAGGCGAAGGACTTGGCTCGACATTTATCGTCTCGTTGCCACTCCTGGCGGCAGACAGGGGGATGGACGTGGATCGCCATGCGCGAAACGCCATCGGTGATGCAACGCCCCCTGCATCGGTGAGCTTAAAGGGCATCAGAGTTCTAGTGGTGGATGATGAGCACGACGCGCGCGAGTTGCTCTGGCACATCCTTTCCGAGCGGGGCGCCGAAGTAACCGCCTGCGCCTCAGCCGCCGAAGCGCTCTCATCTATTGAACGTATTGCACCTGATGTCCTCGTGAGCGATATCGGAATGCCCGAGGAGGACGGCTACGAATTACTCCGAAAGCTGCGTTTGCTGGGGGAACCTGCCGGCCGCGTGCCCGCACTGGCACTGTCGGGGTTCTCGCGACTGGATGATCGCACCCGGGCCCTGCTTGCCGGCTTCCACACTCACCTTGCGAAGCCGGTCGACGCGGGCGAGCTTATTCTATGTGTAGCGTCGCTGGCCGGACGGCTGCCTTCAACAGTTGCCGGGCCTTAACGTGCTGCGCGAATGCGCGCGCCCAGCTTCTCGAGATCGTCGGGCTTCACAAGGAAATCCGCCGCGCCTGCGGCTAACGCTGCCTGGCGGACTGTCGGCTGGGAATGGCCTGTCAGGATGATGACAGTGAGATCCGGAAAGGATCGTTGACACTCCCGCAGTACCTCAATACTCGAGAACCCCTTGAGCTCCAGATCAAGCAACAGGACATCCGCAGCCACGCGATCAACCGCCGCCAGTACCTTTGCAGCTTCATCCACGCAACCTACCCATTCCAGGCCCTCTTCGCCGCTCAGGAGCATCTCGAGGAGGGTAGCAATATCGTCGTTGTCCTCCGCAACGAGCACCCGGATGCGGGCGGCTTCAGGCACCATATTCCGGGCTTCCTTGTAGTTTGCAGGCCCAATATCGAACGAATGTCGTTCCTTCGCACGGACGCCAACTCCGGTGGAGCCCGCCGGAAGCCGCCAACTCTCAGCGAACTTCCCAAACATTCTGGTGGCGGCCAGGCGTCGCTTCTCCCGCTGCTTGTCCCGGGCGTGCCACAACGGCCGAGGGTCACGGTCTGCCGGCGATCGTTGAGCCCGGAGTCATAGCGAATGGAGACCACGCCTGCTATTTATAGTCAGCATCGTGGAAGAATACAGCGATAATTCCCTATAGCCACAGAACGCTATCGAATCATTCCCACTCAATGGTCAACGGCACTTGCAAGTAGCTACTACGACTGGAACTTTCTTGTCGGCCGCAAACTTCTACCGTCGTTTTTGCTGTCAATCCTTCAGGGTCAACCAATGGCGCGGGTTTTGGGGCGGTCTCGCTGGAACGTGCCCTGCGAGATCTATCGAGGTCGAGCGCTCGCGGCATAAACTACGGTTTGTAGATGCCACTCGTACTCAATGGGAGCCCACATGGTCACTGTCGCCTTGCCACTCCGCCGCCAACTCCGTTACATCCGCCTGGCGCTTTGTGCCACAGCGGCGTGCTGTTCGTTGCCGGCAACCGCCCAACACGTAGGAGAGGTCGATACAGTATTCAAGCTGATTGGCCCGGATCACAAGATCGTCGTCGATGCATACGACGATCCTGCCGTGCGCGGTGTCACGTGCTACGTCTCGCGGGCCAAAACTGGCGGCATCAAGGGCGGGCTCGGACTGGCCGAAGACAAGTCGGAGGCATCGATCGCCTGCCGTCAAACCGGCCCCATCAGTTTTTTGAAACCGATTCCGATACAGGACGAGATGTACAGCGAACGCATTTCGCTGGTCTTCAAGAAGCTGCGCGTGGTGCGCATGGTTGATGCTCCGCGCAATACGCTGGTGTACCTGACCTATTCGGACCGGGTCATCGAGGGCTCGCCCCAGAACAGCATCACTGCTGTGGCGGTGGACCGGAGCACACCCATTCCTCTGGCGAAATGAAGATGACTCACACGCCATCAGGCTCGCCGGCCTGCGCGCGATCGAAGTCGCTGGCCGCGTGCCGCTCGCGGAGCTGTTGATCCGCGTCGCCCGACGCACGGTTCACCCGCCGCCCGCGTTTCACGGCATCGCGCTCAGCGATGCTGGCCGTCCAGCGCAAGACGTTGGGATAGGACTGCGCGTCC
>JBDTUL010000761.1:0-3083 GCA_040007735.1 Gammaproteobacteria bacterium
AGCGGAAGAGATGTTGATGATGTGTCCGCCATCGGCGAGACGATCCAGAGCGGCCTGAACGATGAAAAAGGGCGCGCGGGCATAGACCGCGATCAGCCTGTCCCAACTCTCCGGCGTCGCGTCTTTGAAGCCAATCCAGGCGGAATTGCCAGCGTTGTTGACCAGGATGTCGAGGGCTCTGCTTCCATTCCGCTTGGTGAACTCGTCGTCGAGTCTCTCGAACAAGGTTGGGATGGTCGCCGGGTCAACGAGGTCTGCGTGGATCGCGAACGCAGTGCCGCCAGCTTTCTCGATAGCTGCGACCGCCTCGTCTGCGCCAGATTGGCTGGCGTTGTAGGGCAGTGCGACCGCCGCACCATCCTTTGCAAGACGTTCGGCGATGGCGCGGCCAATGCCCCGAGATGCCCCGGTAACGAGCGCAGTTTTTCCTTTGAGGGATTGTCCCATTGGGTTTACGTCCGTGGATGTGCAGATAGTCGAATTATCGGAATGACCGGCCGTAGGGAATAGCGCGTCAGAGTTGTGCCAGGCCGCCATCGACGGCGACTTCGCTGGCGGTCATGAAGCTGCTGTCCGACGAGGCGAGAAAGGCGGCCACCGCCCCAACCTCCGCCGGATCGCCCATGTGCTGGAGCGCAGTCATCGAGCCGTAGGCCTTCAGGCCCTCCTCGCCTAGCGCTGCTTTCGCAAGCTCGGTCGCCACCGCCCCAGGCGATAGCACGTTTACCCGGATGCCGGTGCCCTTCAGGTCCTCCGCCCAGGTGCGCGCGAGATTGCGTACTGCCGCCTTACTTGCGCTGTAGGCGGTGAATGCCGGGGCGCCCGTAGTGCCGGCGCTCGATCCGGTCAGGATGATCGAACCGCCCTTGCCCATCAGCGGCAGCGCCTTCTGCACGGTGAAGATCGTACCCTTCACATTGATGTCGAAGGTTTCGTCAATGTGCTCGGCGGTGATCTCGCCGAGCCGCAGCTGGCTTCCCACCCCGGCATTGGCGAAAACGATGTCAAGGGTTCCGCGCTCGGCCTTCACCGCCGCGTAGAGTCGGTCGAGGTCGGCCAGATCGGCGACGGAACCCTTCACCGCGCGGGCATTGGGCCCGAGCTCGGCCACCGCGGCGTCGAGTTCTTTTTGCCGGCGCCCGAAGATGAAGACGAAGGCGCCCTCCTCGATGAAGCGCTTCGCTGCGGCCCGGCCGATGCCGGTAGCGCCACCGGTGATCACGGCGGTCTTTCCATTCAGTTTGTTCATGAGATGATTTTCGGTCGAAGTCGTACGGAAGCAGGAACTGCTTGCAGCAAACTTGGGGTCTTTACGCCTCACGACAATTGACTAAATATCGATAACTACCATCTACTCTTTGGATAGCCATGCTCGATAACGTCACCATCAATCAACTTCGGGCCTTCGTTGCCGTGTGTGACCAAGGAAGCTTTTCCGGGGCTGCACAGGAGCTGAACCGTGCACAGTCGGCGATCAGTCATGCGATCAAGGCACTCGAGACGGCCTTTGATGTGGAGCTGTTCGAGCGCAACATCCGCAAAGCGACGCTGACGGCCGCGGGCCGCAGCCTTCTGCCGGATGCTCGCGCGGTGATCTCACGCACCGAGGAAATGAAGACGCGCGCGGTCTTGATTGCTGAAGCCGGGATACCGCAAGTCTCGATTGCTGTGGACACCTATTTTCCGCGCGCGCGTCTGGTCGAATGCCTGCGCAGCCTGCAGGCGGAATTCTCAACCGTTGTAATCAACCTGCGCATGACGACCATGCAGGGTGGCGAGAGCCTGGTTCTCGCAGGCACGTGCGCATTGGCGGTCACGATCACGAACGTGCCTGAGCTGAGCCCGAGTACCATAGAAAGGCAGTATTCATGTGAAGTGCAAATGGTGACCGTCTGTGCGCCATCGCATCCGCTTGCCGCGATCGCCGGGCCGATCCCGCGGGAGGAATTTGGCCGGCACATCCAGCTCGTCGTAACCGACAACCAGCCCGATTCGGAAAAGACACAACAGGGAGTCGCGAGCGAACGCCAGTGGCTTGTTAATGACCTCGGCGCGAAACACGATCTGCTCAGGGGGAGCTTGTGCTGGGGGCACATGCCGCATCATATGGTTGCGGAAGACCTCGCGAATGCAACACTCGTCGAGCTCCAACGGCGCGCATGGCACATGGGCCCACTCATCTTCATGATCTCGCAGCGGCGCGGGTACTCGTTTTCCGAATGCGAGACACGGCTGGTCGAGCTCCTTAGCAATCCTCAACGCCGCCCAAGCGATACCAGCCAGCTCCCCGTCTCACGCAAAGGCGAGAAACGCTGAAGGCTCAGGCACGTCGCCCCGCCGCGGAAAAATGTGGGTGACATCGACCGGTACAATAATTTGAAGGTTGTTGCAATCGGTCGTGCGATTGTGCGGGTGACTCTCACGAACAGAGCATCTTTGAGCAGCGAATCTTGATACTTGGACATGAGATTCTCCGTGACAGCTTTTCACAATTGGAACTCGGCTGCGCCCGCGCTCGCATCAAGGGATCGGCGCTGACGAGGGCTGGGAGAACTCCCCGAAGAGCCCATCGACGCTGCCGCTAACGATATCTTTGATGCCCGTGGGGTTGGTGAAGGGAAGCGTGCGTTGATCCGCCGCACGGTCGCCGCTCGGCGGCCTCGAGCGGCGAGTACCACTTCCGGCCCGTCGCACCGAATTAGCAGTGGCATACCGATGTGATGTAGGTATGGGTGGCCGCCCGGTTCTACTTCCTGGTGAGTTTCGTGGACGCCTTCAGCCGCTATGTCGTGCATCACAAGCTTCTGATCAGCCTCGACGGGAAATCCATGGCGATCGAGTTGCAGGCGGCTGGAGAGCGTGGAGGGCGACAAGCCGCGAATCGTTCACGATCATGGCAGCGAGTTCGTCAACCGCGATGTCGCCGCGGTGGTGAAGACGCATAACCTGATCGACATCAAGACGCGGCCGCGGCATCCAGCGTCGAATGGCATCGTGGAGCGCTTCAATGGCACCGTACGCCAGGACAGCGATGACGAATACGGAGACAACTATCTGCAAGCCGAGGCGACCATCGGCAAGCT
>JBDTUL010000762.1:0-3082 GCA_040007735.1 Gammaproteobacteria bacterium
GCTGGCTTGAGTGGAGCGCATCTGGGAGCCGACCCCGGATGTCATCCGAGCGAACCACGCCGGTGCCCTGAAACGTCGGCCCGAAAACCTCTGTCGCACGGGGCATGGGAAACTTCGCGAACGCCTCGCGCGGCACGCCCGACAACGCATACAGCCTGTACGACTGGGCCGACTGCTCGGTGACGTTGTAGAAGAACGCGCCGAACCGCGCACCCGACACCTCAGTCGCGGCGTCCGTCACGATCTGAACGATGCTCTCCAGGTCGACCTGGGCCGCGACCGCCTTGCCCACGCGATTGAGTGTCTCGAGGGCACTCGCCTCATCCGCAAACGCGCGTTGTGCGGCCAGGCGGGCCGAAATATCGTGCACGATCTTGGCGGCACCTACGATTTCGCCCTTCGAATTGCGCACGGGAGAGATCGTCAGCGACACATCCACCCGTGTGCCGTCCTTGCGCAGCCGGACGGTTTCATACCGCTCGATCCGCTCGCCGGCACGAAGCTTTGCAAGGATCGTCGTTTCCTCGTGCTGGAGCTCGGGCGGGATCACGCGGGTGATCGACTGCCCCACCATTTCCTGGGCCGTGAAGCCGAAAAGCCGCTCGGCGGCCTCGTTCCAGGACGTGACGATCCCTTCCAGCGTCTTGCTCACGATCGCATCGTCCGAGGAGGCCACGATGGCCGCCAGGTGCGCCCGTGCCCGCTCGAGCTGAGCCTTATCGTAGGTGTCGTCGGAAGATTTGCTCATGCCCGGCCCCTAGATTCACAGGGGAGGAAGTGTAATCAAATCTCGCAACACACTGACCCCGTCTGCCCCCACTTCCGGACCCTCCCGGCACATCCGGCCAGGCCTCGGCCACCCTGCGCGCGCGGAAATGGGCGATGACCTTTCGAAATGCTGCCGCGACGTGCACACTTGCCGACTGCGCATTGTCCGACAGTACTCCACCGAAAGAGACCGCTCCATGGATCGTCCCGCGTTTGGCACCGTTCTGGCTCCCCGGATGGGGATTGCGACCTACCGCGACGGCGCATGGGGGCCGTACGAGACCGTGCCCGTGGCACCCATTACGCTGAGCCCGGCCGCCCACGTGCTGCATTATGGAAGTTCGTGCTTCGAAGGCTTCAAGGCCTATCGCTGGCGCGATGAAAGCGTTCACCTGTTTCGGCTGGATCGTCACATCGAGCGGTTGCGGCAGAGTGCGCGGGCGCTGGTCCTGCCGGAGCCCAACGCCGATCTGATCAGGGACATGGTCCACGCCACCATCGCTGCCAACCGTGGCGAAGTGCCGGAGGCGCCGGGCGCGCTGTACATGCGGCCCATCTTGTTCGGAACCACAGCCAACATCGGCGCGGCGTCGACGCCCAGCCTGGAAGCTTCGCTCATCGTCCTCGCAAGTCCCGTGTGGGACTATTTCGCAGGCGGCGCGAAACCCCTGAGAATTTTCGTCGAGGACGTCAACTCGCGCACCGCCACCCAGACCGGGCGCGTCAAGACCGGCGGCAATTATGCGGCGGCTCTCGGGCCGGCCATCGAAGCCCGCACCCGTTATAAAGCGGACCAGGTTCTGTACTGCCCCGGCGGTGAAGTGCAGGAAACCGGCGCCGCGAATTTCCTCTTGATACGCGATGGGCGTCTGCTGACGCGCAGCCTGGATAGCACCTTTCTCCACGGCGTCACTCGCGATGCGTTGCTGACCATCGCTCGCGATGAAGGGTACAAAGTGGAAGAGCGCGTGTTCGATGTCTCAGAGATGCTCGAGTGGGTGCGCGACGGCGAGGCAGCGCTTTCGGGCACCGCGGCCGTGCTCGCAGGCGTCGGCACGCTGATCCATCGAGGTGTCGAGCACAAGGTGGGCGACGGTAACGTCGGGCCGCTCACTCAGAAGCTGCGCGAGCGGCTCGTTTCGCTCCAGCGGGGCGAGATCACCGATCCGTATGGGTGGACCACCAAGGTCTGACCCGCCGCACCCGCATGACGACTGCGGACTCCGCTGCAGCGTTACAGCGTTACGTCTTAACTTATTGAATTGAATAGAAAACATTCTGCTCCGGTTTCAGCGTCCGGTAGCGGCTTCAGATGCGCTTGAAAAACGCATTGTATAAGATGCATAATTGGGATAATTCTCAATAATGTCTTGTATACACTGCAATGAACCTCTCCGAAGTCGGCTCAACCCTGCGTACAGCGCGCAAGAATCGGCAGTTCTCGCAGGCTGAACTCGCGCAATCGCTCGGCATGAGCCGGGCGACGATCTCGGCAATCGAAAACGGCACGGTCGGCGAAATCGGCGTTCGCAAGCTCATGGCCCTGGCCACCGCGTTGGGACTCGAGTTCTCGGTGGGCACGCGACGCGTGCGCCCCACTCTCGAGGAACTGAGAGCAGAACGTCGTGCCGCCAACTCCGGCGCTTGACGTTTTCTGCGGTGGGCAACGGGCCGGAAGCCTGACTCGCAGCGAAATTCACGAAGGCGACTTCCTGTTCGACTACGCAGCCGACTGCGACGGGAAAGATGAGGTCTCCCTGACGATGCCCGTCGTGCGCGATCAGTACGACTCGATGAACACCGTGCACCCGATATTCGAGATGAATCTTCCGGAAGGTGCCCTGCTCGAGAAGCTGCGCATGCGCTTCGCCAAGCTCATTGCGAATTTCGATGACCTGGCGCTGCTTGAAATTGTCGGCCAATCGCAGATCGGCCGGCTGCGCTATGCCAAAGCCGGCGCGGCGCCGGGCATGCCGGCAACAGAGAACCTGAAGAAACTCCTGACGTACTCCGGGGCTGAAGACCTCTTCGCAGGCCTTCTGGAGCGCTACGCCACCTACTCCGGTGTCTCAGGTATGCAACCCAAGGTGCTGGTGCGCGCAGAGCAAGCCAGGCTGGATCGCGTCACCCATCGCAGCACCACCCACATCGTGAAGTCATTCGAGCCGCGAGAGTTTCCCGAGCTCGCTGCCAACGAATATTTCTGCACGCGTGCAGCAATGCATGCAGGCCTGCCTGTCGCGAAACTATCACTCTCGGAGAACCGCCGCCTGCTCGTCGCGGAGCGCTTCGATCTGCGCCAGGATGGCACTTA
>JBDTUL010000763.1:0-3078 GCA_040007735.1 Gammaproteobacteria bacterium
GAGGTGGACAGCTCGTCAACCGGACTACTGGTAGCGAGCAACTCGTCAACGCGACAGACCGGGGCGTTAGCAGGTTGCGGCTGCCCACCGGCATTGGCGAGTGCCGGCCGTGCCGCAAATGGCACGACCTGGACGTCCCCGGAAGCCAGTGCCTTGCGCAGCAGCACGACCGGGTCGACGCGCACGAGGACCCCGCCCGAATTCGCGTAGCGGTCGCAGGCGCCGGTCTTGCCCGGAGAGATCTGACACAACACCGGGCAGGCATTGCATTCAATCTTGTCGCTGGCCATGCGCTCGTTGCGCGGTCGTGCGCGCTCGCGCACCTCCGGCAGTGGATCGCCCTGTCGCATCGGGTCGATGTCCAGGACGGGCAGCCCGTCGGTCTTGGTGTGTTCGGTCATTGGCGCAAGCCTCCCGGGTGCCGCGGGAACGGCTTGTCAGGCGCAGTTCCACGGTGTAGCATTCACTTAACCGTGATGTTGTGTCCGCTACATGAAACCCGAATATAGCGCAATCGATCGCCTCCCGCAACGCTTTCCCCGGCGGGCCGGCGCGAGACCGTGAATCCCGGGCCGGCTTTGCCCCGACCGTCGACTGACACCCCCCAATGAGCGCCTTCAACGAAGAACGCGTACTGAGCGTCCATCACTGGACCGACAGTCTGTTCACCTTCACCACGACCCGCGACCTCTGCCTGCGCTTCAACAACGGTCATTTCACGATGATCGGGTTGCGCGTCAACGACAAGCCACTGGTGCGCGCCTACAGCATTGCCAGCCCGAACTACGAGAAATATCTCGAATTTCTCAGCATCAAGGTTCCGAGCGGACCATTGACATCGCGGCTGCGGCACATACAGGTCGGTGACACGATCATCGTCGGTCGCAAGCCGACCGGCACGCTGGTGGTCGACTACCTGCTGCCGGGCAAGCGGCTGTACCTCCTGTCGACCGGCACCGGTCTCGCGCCGTTCATGAGCATCGTGCGCGACCCGGTTACGTATGAGAAATACGAGCAGGTCATCCTGGTGCACGGCGTGAGGCAAAAGGAGGAACTGGCCTACCACGACCTGCTGGTCGAGAGCCTGCCGTCTCATGAGTTCCTCGGCGACATGGTTTCCAGCCAGTTGCTCTACTATCCGACGGTGACCCGGGAGACATATCGCAACATGGGTCGGGTCACCGAACTGATCGACAGCGGCAAGCTTTTCGACGACCTGCAACTGCCACCGATCGACGCCGCCGAGGACCGCGCGATGATCTGCGGCAGCCCCGGCATGCTGCGCGACCTCAAGCAGATGCTCGAGAGCAAGGGTTTCAGCGAAGGCAGCACCTCGAGGCAGGGCGAATTCGTGATCGAACGCGCGTTTGCCGAGCAATGACTGAAGACGGGCTCATTGCGCCACGCCGCACGCCGGCCAGCAAGTCCCCGCTCGCCCGCCGCCCCGGCGTGCGAGCGCTTGCCGCGCAGGCCACCCGTGACAGCATCCTGCGCGCCGCCACCAAGGTGTTTGCAAGGTACGGGTTCGCCGGCGGCAGCGTCGAGAAGATCTCGAAGGCTGCCAAGTCATACGACCGCATGATTTACTACTATTTCGGCAGCAAGGAAGGCCTGTTCATCGCGGTGCTGGAAGATATCTACCGGCGGATGGATGAATCCGAGGCGGCGATCGAACTCGACCTTGCGCGCCCGGTCGAGGCGCTCACGGAAATCATCCGCTTTGTGCTCGGCTACTACCGCAAGAACCCCGACTTCGTGGCGCTGCTGAACACCGAGAACCTGCACCGGGGCCGACATATCGCAAAGTCGCTTCGCGCCCGCGAGTATTCGTCGCGCGCGATCACGCTCATCGGCGAGCTGCTCGCCAGCGGCGTTGCGCAGGGGCTCTTTCGTCCTGATGTCGACGCGCGCGATCTCTACCTGCTGATTGCGTCAACAGGCTACTTCTACACGTCCAACCGGCACACTCTCAGCGCCTTTCTCGGTGAACCGCTGGAAACTGCCGAGCGGGTCAGGCACTGGGAGGAATTCGTCGTCGAAACCGTGCTGCGCACGGTCGATGTCGGATTCCCCGAAGAGCTTTCCGCACCCACCGAGGCATCCACATGGCAGAAATCGCAAACAACGCAAAGTCAGGCAAGGTCGTCATCAGGAACATAGGTCTGCTGCTCTCCGGAGACATCGACTGCCCGATCCTGGAAGCCGACACCATCGTCGTCAACGACGGCCTGATCAGCGCGGTGGGCAAGGAAAAGGACTGCGACCTGGCGCACGCACAAACGGTGATCGACGCACGCAAGACCTGCGTGGCGCCTGGTTTGATCGACAGCCACGTGCACCCCGTGTTCGGTGACTGGACGCCGCGCCAGAATCAGCTCGGCTGGATCGAGTCGACGATGAACGGTGGCGTCACGACCATGGTTTCGGCCGGCGAGGTACACCTTCCGGGCCGGCCCAAGGACATCGTCGGCCTGAAGGCGCTGGCGATTACCGCGCAACGGGCCTTCGACAACTTCCGCCCTGGCGGCGTGAAGGTGCTGGCCGGCGCGCCGGTGATCGAGCACGGAATGGTCGAGCAGGACTTCAAGGAGCTTGCCGACGCCGGCGTCACGCTGCTCGGCGAAATCGGCCTAGGTTCCGTGAAGGCTGGCAACGAGGCTGCGCCGATGGTCGCATGGGCGCGCAAGTACGGCATCCAGAGCACGATCCACACAGGCGGGCCGTCGATCCCCGGTTCCGGCCTGATCGACAAGGACGTGGTACTCGAAGCCGATGCGGACATCATCGGCCACATCAACGGCGGCCATACTGCCTTGCCCGAGGCGGATGTGTGCGAACTGTGCGAAAAGTCCTCGCGTGCAGTCGAGATCGTGCACAACGGTAACGAGAAGATGGCGATTGCTGCGGCGCAGGCGGCGCTGCAACTCAAATGCCCGCACCGGGTGATTCTCGGTACCGACGGGCCGGCCGGTTCGGGCGTCCAGCCGCTCGGCATCCTGCGCATGGTCGCCATGTTGGCCAGCCTCGCAAACATCCCCGCCGAGGTCGTATTCTGCTTCGCCACCGGCAACACAGCTC